>NZ_JAYJLP010000009.1:0-124829 GCF_051949055.1 Acinetobacter sp. Brlt_5 | reverse complement strand
AGAATTGAGAATTGAGAATTGAGAATTGAGAATTGAGAATTGAGAATTGAGAATTGAGAAAAATATTATTTTTATCAGCCTAAAATGAAAAAAGAAGATAAAGCTTAAGCTTGATCTTCTTTTTGGCCATACATCCAAGTTGCAGCGATATATACACAAAAGCCCGCAACCATCAAAATACCTGTTGTCATCTTTAAGGTCTCGTTTTTGGATGTGACAATTATGCGAAAGTTTTATGACAGTTATATGACAAAATTGAAATATTTAAATTTTATTAAATAATTAAAATTCAATAACTTAATAAAATTTCATCTAAATTTAAGCTGTAATATGACATTAATTTCAGCTCAAATATGACAAAACCACCCGCCAAATACAGTAAAAATCACCCAAAATCCCGCGTAAAAGCATCACTATAAACTTTCGGCCAATCCGCTTCTAAAACGCCCACAATGCCGTCATTTTGTCTTATAATTTAGCCCGCTAGCTATCAGCCCGCTCAAGAGAATTTTGATATGACAACTATTATCAAGCAAGATGACTTGATCACATCGGTTAAAGATGCGCTTCAGTTCATTTCTTACTATCACCCACAAGATTTCATCCAAGCGATGAGCCGTGCGTATGACCGTGAAGAAAACAAAGCTGCAAAAGATGCGATTGCACAAATCTTAATTAACTCTCGTATGTGTGCAGAGGGTCACCGCCCAATCTGTCAAGATACCGGTATCGTCAACGTATTCGTTGAAGTGGGCATGGATGTTAAATTTGATTTAACAATGAGCTTAGACGACGCGATTAACGAAGGTGTACGCCAAGGTTACTTAGAAAATTCGAACGTCCTGCGTGCATCTGTACTTGCTGACCCTGCATTTGGTCGCAAGAACACCAAAGACAACACCCCTGCGGTGATTTACCACAAACTGGTTCCAGGCAACAAAGTCGACATTACTGTTGCAGCCAAAGGTGGCGGTTCAGAAAACAAATCTAAACTGGCAATGCTTAACCCATCTGACTCAATTGTAGATTGGGTACTGAAAACTGTTCCAACCATGGGTGCAGGCTGGTGTCCACCAGGTATGCTCGGTATCGGGATCGGTGGTACTGCTGAAAAAGCCATGATGCTTGCCAAAGAAGCACTCATGGAAGAGATCAACATGGACGAACTGCTTCGTCGTGGTCCACAAAATAAACTTGAAGAACTTCGTATTGAAATCTTCGAAAAAGTAAACGCACTCGGTATTGGTGCACAAGGTCTGGGCGGTTTAACCACTGTACTTGACATCAAGATTAAAGATTACCCTTGTCACGCTGCGGGCAAACCAGTCGGTATGATTCCGAACTGTGCTGCAACACGTCACGCACACTTCACTTTAGATGGTTCAGGCGTTGCCCATATTCAGGCACCACGTCTTGAAGATTATCCTGAAGTCACTTGGGACTCATCTTCGTCTAAACGTGTTGACCTCGACAACATCACCCAAGAAGAAATGAACTCTTGGCAGCCAGGCGACACACTGCTGCTGAACGGGACCATCTATACCGGCCGTGATGCTGCACACAAACGTATGGTTGACATGCTCAACAACGGTGAAGAATTACCGGTTGATTTGAAAGGCAAGTTCATCTATTACGTAGGCCCTGTTGATCCAGTCGGTGATGAAGTGGTTGGCCCTGCAGGTCCGACAACAGCGACTCGTATGGACAAATTCACACGTCAAGTACTAGAAGCGACTGGCCTTTACGGCATGATTGGTAAAGCAGACCGTGGTCCTGCAGCCATTGAAGCGATTAAAGACAACAAAGCAACTTACCTAATGGCTGTGGGCGGTGCTGCGTACCTGGTATCTAAAGCAATCCGTGAAGCTGAAGTGGTTGCTTTTGAAGACTTGGGTATGGAAGCGATCTACAAGTTTGTAGTAAAAGACATGCCGGTATCTGTCGCAGTTGACGTAAACGGTACTTCTGTACACGCGACTGCGCCAAAAATCTGGCAAGCTAAAATTGGCAAGATTCCAGTGGTTGATGCCGCTGCTGGCTAATTAACGCTGTTGAAGCGATTAAAAAAGCACCCAAATCTGGGTGCTTTTTTATTTCTCAATATCAAGCATTTTTACCAGGTGCGTGGGTCCCACAATTTAAATGGCTTGGTCAACTGCACATCGCTGGCCGGGTCATAATCAGCATGTTTGATTTTTTGTGCCTTGGAGCGAATTTTACCGGTGCTCTGGTCTTCAGCCACAAAATTATAACTGTGCGATTTCAATTGAGTAAAAGCAATTTCATTGAGACCTACCGTTTCCGGCATCATGATTAAGGGACCAGAAACCGTGCGGCGGGTACTGCTATTTTCTTCATCATATTTAATAAAATAGGACTTGCCTGCTTCAACGGAAAAATCCAGATACTTCGGCTTTTGGAAATGCTGCACGCCTAAAGGACGACTGGTAGATAAACGGTAATCTCCGGCTGGCAATTCAATCCAGTAATAATGATTATGCAGCAGGCTTGGAATGCGTTCGCTATTGATAAATAGGCTGGAGGCTACAATTTCCTGACGGTTCCAGCGTGAATCCGGACGATATAAATACACCACGGCGGCCTGATCATGCTGCGGCTGAATGGCTTGAAAGCGCTGACCCAGTTTCTGATTGACCCAACCGCCAATGGTAAACATGCCAAAGCGGTACTGTTCCAGCAAACTTGGCTTTTCATTCTGGTCAATAGCTTTTAACGTAGAGGTGGGCGGCAGCTGCGCCTCGGTTGACGACTTCCCATGACAGCCAGCCAATGCGACAGCCAGAAATACGATTGATATAGCACGCATGAACATCCCTCATTCCTTCGTTTTTATTTTTACACTTAACACTTTTTCAATATTTTTATTGGGTTTGGCATCCAGGCCCTGATGCAGAGATTAGCACTCTGTCTTATTTTTTCAAATAAAAAAACGTGCGAAAACCGTTGATTTCCGCACGTTTCTGACGAATAGCGTCTTAAGCCGTTTTTGAATTCACGACTTTTAAATCGGCTTTCGGCTGTTCTACCACAGCTTCTTTGCTTTGACGTTCCGCTTTTAATTCTGGCTTGGCCTGACCATTAATCACTGCTTCAGTGATGATGACCGTGCCTACATCACTACGACTTGGCAAGTCATACATGATTTCAAGCAAGGCATTTTCCAGAATTGAACGCAGACCACGCGCACCTGTATTACGTTCCAAGGCTTTTTTCGCCACCGCACGTAATGCGGCATCATCAAAGATCAGGTCGACATTTTCCATCTCGAACAGATATTCGTATTGACGCGTCAAGGCATTCTTCGGCTCGGTCAGAATCTGCATTAATGCATCTTCATCCAGCTCATCCAGCGTTGCAATAACTGGCAAACGGCCAATAAATTCCGGAATTAAACCGAATTTCACCAAATCTGTTGCTTCAACCTGACGGAACAGTTCAGACAGTTTTTTGCTTTCATCCTTGTTACGTACTTCAGCGGTAAAGCCAATACCACCTTTTTCCTGACGTTGCTGCACAATTTTCTCTAGACCCGAGAATGCACCACCACAGATAAACAGGATGTTTGAAGTATCAATCTGGATAAATTCCTGCTGCGGATGCTTGCGGCCACCCTGCGGCGGAATAGACGCCACTGTGCCTTCAATCATTTTCAGCAAGGCCTGCTGCACACCTTCACCCGATACATCACGGGTAATCGACGGGTTTTCAGACTTACGGGTAATCTTGTCGATTTCATCGATATAGATAATGCCTTTTTGCGCCTTTTCGACATCATAATCGGCTTTTTGCAGCAGCTTCTGCACGATGTTTTCAACATCTTCACCCACATAACCGGCTTCGGTTAAGGTGGTGGCATCGGCCATGGCAAATGGAACATCCAGCAAACGCGCTAAGGTCTGTGCCAATAAGGTTTTACCCGAACCAGTTGGACCCACCAGCAGGATATTACTTTTGGCAATTTCGACTGCATCATTGGTTTTCTGACCGTTATGCGTCACTTTCAGACGCTTATAGTGGTTGTAAACTGCCACTGATAAGGTCTTTTTCGCCAGGTCCTGACCAATCACATATTGATCCAGTGCAGCGCGAATTTCATGCGGTTTTGGCAACGGACGGGCGGCCCAGTCACTCGACTCAACTTGTTGACTGGTCTGAACCAGATCCAGGCATACGTCCACACATTCATTACAGATATATGCGTCCTCGCCTGCAATCAGCTTCCCGACTTCAGACTGCGTTTTACCGCAAAATGAACAATGTTTTTGTCCTTGAGGATGTTCGGACATATTCTCTCCAATTTAAATCTTTAAAACTTATGGACGCTTAGATAACACTTCGTCCACTAAACCGTATTCTTTGGCCTGCTGTGCAGTCATAAAGTTATCACGGTCGGTATCTTTGGCCACTTTTTCATAGTCCTGGCCACTGTGCTCTGCCATCAAACGGTTCAAGCGCTCTTTAATGAACAGGATTTCACGCGCATGAATTTCAATATCAGAAGCCTGACCACGGAAACCGCCTAAAGGCTGGTGAATCATGACCCGGGCATTTTCCAGGCAGTAACGTTTGCCTTTGGCACCGGCATTCAGCAGGAATGCACCCATGGACGCTGCCTGCCCCATACAGTAAGTCACCACATCTGGCTTGATAAACTGCATGGTGTCATAAATCGCCATACCGGCTGTGACTGAGCCGCCTGGCGAGTTAATGTATAAATGAATATCCTTATCTGGGTTCTCTGCCTCTAAAAACAACATTTGCGCCACAATCAAGTTGGCCATGTTGTCTTCAACCTCACCCGTTAAAAAAATCACCCGTTCACGCAAAAGACGTGAATAAATATCAAAAGAACGCTCACCACGAGATGATTGCTCAACGACTACTGGAACCAATGCGTTATCAATTGATGGAACATACATACGTTTATTTATTCCTAAATTCTTGTGAGTTCACCCATGATCACAATATGAGGGATAATCATCTAAATTGCAAAATATTCACCCACAATTCATGGATATTTTTTGCATAAGCTTTGTAAACTTTAAAACCATCCAAGTTTTTATATTATATAAAAAAGGCGCCTTAGGCGCCTTTTTTACTTCAGCTGAAATTAGCCTTGTTGACGAGCTTGTTGCTCTTTCAATAAGTCTTCGTAGCTGACTTGTTTGTCAGTCACTTTTGCAGCTGCAAGAATGTGATCAACCACCTGGTCTTCTAACACAACTGCTTCAATTTGAGCACGTTGCTGTTTGTCATTTTTGAAGTATTCAATTACTTCATTTGGATCTTCATAAGAAGATGCCATGTCTTCGATGTAAGCATCAACACGTGCAGCATCTACTTCAAGTTTCGCGTCTGCTAAAACTTTGCTTACCAATACGCCAAGTTTTACAGATTTTTCAGCTTGTTCTTTGAACAGTTCATCTGGAAGCATGCTTGAGTCAAATGCTTTCGCGCCTTGCGCACCAAACTGTTGCGTGAACTGTTGGATCATTTGTTGACGTTGACGGTCAATTTCTTGCTTAACCATAGATTCTGGAACTTCGATTTCGTTCGCAGCAACCAGTGCATCAAACGTTGCACCTTTCACCTGGTTACGAAGACCGTTTTTCACTTCACGTTCCATGTTTTTACGAACGTCAGCTTTTAACTTTTCAACGCCTTCTTCTTCAGTTAAACCGAAGATTTTTAAGAATTCAGCATCAACTTCTGGAAGTTTTTGTTTTTCAACTAGTTTTACATTGATTTTGAACTGAGCTGCTTTACCTGCCAGCTGTTCAGCTTGGTAGTCTTCCGGGAAAGTTACATCAATAACTTTCTCTTCGCCTTTTTTCATGCCCACGATGCCATCTTCAAAGCCCGGGATCATACGGCCAGAACCTAATACCAGTTTGAAGTCTTCAGCAGAACCGCCTTCAAATTTCTCGCCATCTACTGTGCCTTCGAAATCAAAAGTTACTTGCATGTCTTTTTTCGCCATGCCTTTGGTTTCAGCCCAAGTTGCGCGCTGCTTTTGCAGGTTTTCGATCATTTGATCTACATCTTTGTCGCTAACTTCAGATGCTTTACGCTCCACTTCCAGACCTTCGAATTTCACTTCAACTTCTGGATAAACTTCAACAGTCGCTTCATATACTAAAGCGTCGTCTTTCATTTCAGTTTTTTCAATGTTTGGCATACCAACAGCATTGATTTTTTCTTGTTGGATTGCTTCAAATACGGTGTCACGAATGATGTCGTTTACAACTTCTTGATAGATACCCGCGCCATATTCACGACGTACAACGTTTACAGGCACTTTACCTGGACGGAAGCCGTTAATCTTCGCAGTTTTAGCTGTGCGTTTTAAGCGAGCTTCGAACTGCTCGTTAATACGGCTCGTCGGTACAGATACATTTAAACGACGGGCAACGCCCGAAACCGCTTCAGAAGTTACTTGCATGGCTTCCTCGATATTTAGTAATTACAGTTTTTAAAAAAGTGCCATATTATATGACAACATTTAAAGATATACAAAATAACAAGCGATCAGAACAATTTTTCGGCTTAAATTCTTCATATTCCCTTCGCTATTTTTGTCTATTGTCTAATATTTGTTGCAAATGATAAGTACTATCATTAATATTCAATGGTTTTTAACTCATATTTTTAACTATTCTTCTTATATCCCAATACTGGAATTCGGTTATGCGCACCTTTAACCTTCGCCCGCTTTCGCTCGCGATTCTTGGAATTTCTGCTAGTTCCGCATTTGCAAATACAACCACTGAAACAACAGCTGACCCGACACATCAATTATCCACGATTGTGGTTTCTGCGGCAGGTTTTGAACAAGATATTAAAAATGCACCTGCTTCTATTAGCGTGGTCACAAAAGAAGATATTGAAAAGAAAAATGCCACCAGTATTGCTGATTTGTTAGTTGATGTACCTGGTATTGATATTCGTGATGGTGTAGGCAAAACCTCCGGCTTAAATATTAAAATGCGCGGTTTAGGTAACGAATATTCTTTGATTTTAATTGATGGACGTCGCCAAACCACCTCTTCTGATGTTGCGCCTAATGGTTTTGGTGAATCATCAAATGGTTACTTACCGCCTCTTTCATCAATTGAACGTATTGAGGTCATCCGTGGACCAATGGCAACCCGCTATGGCTCAGAAGCGATGGGTGGTGTAATCAACATCATCACCAAAAAAGTCAGTAATGAATGGAATGGCAATGTCACGGTTAGTGGCAATGCAATGGAACATAATGGTGAAGCTGATTCCTGGAAAACTAGCGTTGTTGTTAATGGTCCGATTATCAATGATCGACTTGGTATGCAACTACGTGGCTCATATTTAGACCGTCAACGTTCAGAGCGAGTACCTGGCTCAACAGGTCGTGATCCACGCCCAAGTAAAGCAGACAATTATGATGCAGGTGCTAAGCTTACTTACCAGTTAAATGATACAAATACTTTATGGATAGACGGCTTCCATTCCAGTCAAAAATATAAAAATGAAGACAACCGTTTAGGTAATATTGATAAACCTAACAAAGCAAATGGCTATAAAGATGAATTAGAGTTTAACCGTACACAAGTTTCTGTAGGACATGATGGTGACTATAGTTTTGGTCAATGGAAAACTTATGTTAGCCATACTGAAACAGAAACTATAGGCCGTACGATTCCTAATGGCACCTTCCCAAACAATGCATATGAAGGCCAAGATCGTACTTTAGAAAATACAGACTTAGTTGTTGACTCACACATTGTCATGCCTTTGGCAAATCACACCGTGACTGCAGGTGCTGAATATAAAGATGCAACAGTTGCTGATGATATTGCAGGTATTGGCCAAGAATTCTCTAAAGATTCCTGGTCGTTATACGCAGAAGATGAGTGGGCATTACGAGATAATCTCCGTTTTACCTTTGGGGGACGTTACGAAGATCACTCAGGTTTTGGTGGACAATTTAGTCCACGTGCTTACTTAGTTTGGAACACCAACGATATCTTCACTGTGAAAGGTGGTGTGAGTACAGGTTATAAAGTTCCATCTCCAAAAGCTTTACATGACGGAATTATTAACTACAGCGGACAAGGTGAAACTCCGACTTTAGGCAACTCAAACTTAAAGCCTGAAACTTCGATTAACTATGAATTAGGTTTTAATTTCCAACCTAGTGATCAATTAAATCTAACTGCAACAGCTTTCTTTAACCAAATTGAAGACAAAATTATATCTTCACGATTCAACTGCCCGGCCTCTCCTGAATGTGCCAATTTAGCTACAGGTGTGACCGAATACACACAAAGTGCCAATGCAGATGAAGCTGAAACAAAGGGTTTAGAAGTTAGCCTAAATTATTCAATATTGCCAGAATGGGATATTAAAACAGCCTATACGCTGATGGAAACTGAGATCACCAAAGGTAAAAATAAAGGCGCTTACTTCAGCAACGTACCAAAACACGCGCTGAATACGACCTCGACTTGGCATATTAACCCTGCTTTAGATATCTGGTTACAACACGAATATCGTTCAAGTAAAGACCGATTCCAGACCCAACCCAAAACACCAGCATCTGGACTTGGTTCTTCAGACTATCAAGAGTCTTTGATTTTTGGAGATAAATTTGCAGGCTATAACGTGTTTAACTTAGGTGCAAGTTATACAGTGAATGATCAGATCCGAATTAATATGGCGGTAAATAACTTATTAGACAAAGATTTTACTGAAGACAATCAAACCTACCAATATGATTCAACTGATAAGAACGGTAATCCAATTATCGCCAGCGCAACTGCTTACAAATACTTAGACATTGCCTCTGGTATGTCTGGTACTTACCTCCCAGGCCGCAACTACTGGTTATCTATCTCTTATGACTTCTAATCCAGATTTCACATAAGAACCCAAAACCCTGCCCCGGCAGGGTTTTTTAATTCCAAAAACCGATCAAATTAAATCAAAAATACGATTATTCAAATATTCTTATTGATTTATTTCATTAAATGCAGCCAATCCATAAATATTTTCTTAATTGTTTAGCTTGTTTTAACCAATTTTCATATTGTTACTGAGAATTATTATCACTAAAATTCGCATTACTTATTGAACACATACAATAAGTCCATCATTACTCTGCATTTGAACTGCGCACTCAAATCATTGTGGTAAGGGAATTTTGTCATTCATATCAGGAAATACACCACCATGGCACAGATTAAGAGCCGTAAACATCAACGCACTGCATCATTCGTTGCCCTTGCAGCCACCCTGCCGCTCATGGCACATGCAACCACAGCAACCGAAGAAGTCACCCAGCTTCCTGAAATCACGGTGAAATCTCAGGCTGAAAATAAATATAAAACTAATCAGCTCAGCTCCGCGAAACAGACCCAGCCACTGGTCGATACCCCACAAACAGTTTCTGTTATTAATCAAACCTTATTAAAAGAACAAGGCGCGACGTCACTGGTCGAAGCGCTACGCAATACCCCGGGCATTACCTTACAAATGGGTGAGAACGGCAATACCAGCGCTGGTGATACCTTCCAGATGCGTGGTTTCTCTACCCAAACCTCTACCTATGTCGATGGCATCCGTGATTTGGGCGCAGTCAGCCGCGATGTATTTAACCTGGAACAGGTTGAAGTCGTGAAAGGCCCGGCCGGTGCCGAAGCCGGTCGTGGTTCAGCATCCGGTTATATCAACCTGGTCAGCAAACTGCCACATCTGCAAAACAGTAGCGAAGTCTCTGCCAGCTACAATACCGCAGAAAATGCCCGCCTCTCGGCCGATATCAACCAAGCCATCAATGACAATACCGCTTTTCGTCTCAATGTCATGGGACAAGAAGGCGGCGTGCAAGGCCGTGATGTGCTCGAAAACAACAGTTATGCCATTGCCCCATCTGTTGCCTTTGGCCTGAATACTCCGACCCGCCTGTATTTATATTCACAACACGTCCGTCAGCGTAATATTCCAGACGGCGGTATTCCAACCATTGGTATGGAAGGCTTCTGGAATGCCAATCCAGATATTGCCCAAGCTGGCAAGGTTAATCGTGAAAACTATTATGGCCATGTAGATGATTACGAAGATGTCAATGCCGACATGTTCACCGCGAAAATTGAAAGTGATCTGGCAGATAATCTAAAACTGACTAATATCACCCGTTTGGGTCAAACCCAGATGAACCGAGTCCTGACCGGGATTAACACCATTTCTGCACATGATTCGACCAATCCAGCCGACTGGACCATCAGCCGTTCACGTCAGGGGGTTGATCAGGAAAATAAAATTCTGGCCAACCAGACCACTTTAAATTTGAACCTGAAAACCGGTGCTATTGAACATGATGTGGTAGCTGGCCTGGAATTTTTAAAAGAGCAGCAATACACCCGCAATCTGGCCACCCAAATGCCGGATGAGCCTGCAGTATCCACCACTGAAGCCAACCTGTATAACCCAAACCCCAATGATCCAATGGCCGACCTGATCTATAACGGTGCTTATAGCGATGGTGAAACCCAGACGGCTGCGGCTTATCTGTTTGATACCTTAAAGTTTGGCGAACGCTTCCAGTTAAACGGTGGAGTACGGGTAGATTATTACGAAACCGACTATCAAGGCTTATCTTTACCTCGCGGCACAAATGCCCTTGTAGCTTCAGATATCAGCGCGCATGACACCCTGCTGAGCTGGAAACTTGGCGGTCTGTACAAACCAACTGCTTACAGCAGCGTTTATGCCTCTTATGGCAAATCCTTAACCCCACCGGGCAGCGCCAACTTTGTAATGTCTGAGTCGGGCATTAACAGCGCAGCGGCAGAACCACAAGAAACCCATCATTATGAACTGGGTAGCAAATGGGATCTGCTTGATGGCCGTCTAGCCCTGAATGCCGCAGTCTATCGCACGGAAAATGAAAACCAGTTTACCCAAGATGCGATTACACAGGAATCCATCCAGGAAGGCAAAACTATTGTCGATGGGGTTGAGCTGAGTGCAGTCGGCCAGATTACCGATGCCTGGAATATTTCTGCCGGTGTGGCGCATATGAAAACCAAACAGGAAGATCAGCAAAGTTTCCGTGACAATGTCATGACCCGTACCGATAGCGTGCGCTGGTCACCGGAATGGACCGCCTCATTATGGACCACCTATGACATTGCCGGCTTTAAACTGGGTCTGGGTGCACGTTATGTCGATGAGCAAAAACGTGTCGTCACCGACAGCACTGCTCCAGCCAATATGCCAAGCATTCCAAGCTATGTGGTATTTGATGCCATGGCCGGTTATCAGTTCAATGAAAATGCCTCACTGAACCTGAATGTCTATAACCTGGCAGATGAAGAGTACATCAGCACCTTGAACAACGGCGGTTCGCGTATGACGCTTGGTCAGGAGCGCAGTGCCAGCCTGACCTTTAACTATAAGTTCTAAGTTTTATTTTGTTCTGTTGAAGCAGCATTTATCTGAAATGCTGCTTCATTTTTTATTTGGCTTTATGATGACAGACAGCGCTCTGTCTGAAGGATGATTCAAGTCTCATGATGCTGCATGTTCCTCAAGTTCTCAGTAAAGCGGCCGTGGCTGACATCCGTCAGCAGCTCGACCAGCACACCGCCTGGATTGATGGCCAGCACAGTGCCGGGCCACAGGCCAAGAAAAGCAAACACAATCTGCAATTTGACCCGCAGCATCCGGTGTATCCAGCGGTGGCTGAACAGATTGAACAGGCACTGAGACAGCATCCACTGGTACAATCTGCGACCTTAGCCAAACATATTCTGCGGCCAATGTTTAACTGCTATCAGCAGCAAGGGACATATGGCAATCATGTCGACAGCGCCGTGCATTATTCGGCTGCACATCAGCAGCTGATTCGTACTGATGTTTCCATGACCTTATTTTTGTCTGAACCGGAAGAATATCAGGGCGGTGAACTGGTGATTGAAGACACTTACGGGGCTCATGAAGTCAAGCTGGATGCCGGTGATGTGATTCTCTATCCCGCCACCAGCCTGCACCGGGTAGAACCGGTCACTGCCGGGCGGCGCATTGCCGCCTTTACCTGGGCACAAAGCATGATTCGCGATGACTGGCAGCGCAGCATGCTGTTTAATCTGGATATGACCATTGGCCAACTGCGTCAGCAACTTGGCGATAATGAACAAGTGCTGCAACTGACCGCGCATTATCATAATCTGCTGCGTCAATGGGGCGAACTATGACATCTGCCCAGCCACTGCCGCCGCTTACTCAGATTCCCGCTTATCTGCAAACCATTGCTGACTATGAAGCTCAGGCCAGCAAACATTTAACGCCGGCCACCTGGCACTATTTACAAGGCGGCGCCATGGATGAGCGCAGCCTGCAACAGAATCTGGACCAGTTTCAGCAGCTGCAACTGCTGCCCAGAATGCTGCGTGACCTAAGCCAAGGCCATACCCGCTGCGAACTGTTCGGGCAGGAATTTCCCCATCCAATTTTTCTAGCCCCGGTTGGCCATCAGCAACTGTTTCATCCACAGGGTGAACTAGCCACTGCCCTCGCAGCAGAAGCAGTAGGCAGTAATCTGGTCCTGAGTCATTTAAGTACTACCGATCTGCGTGAAGTTGCGCCAACAACCTCTCTTAAATGGTTTCAGCTGTATTGGCAAGGCAATCGCGAACAATCGCTGGCACTGGTGCAACTGGCAGAGCAACAACAGTTTAAAGCCATTGTGGTGACCGTCGATTCACCGCATAGCGGCGTTCGTGACCGTGAACGTCGGGCCGGTTTTCAAGTGCCGGCGCATCTGCCTCATCCGCATCTATCTTCCTTTACATCCCCCATCCTCAGGCCAGAGCAACATCCCCTGTTTGATGGTCTGATGCAACAGGCACCGACCTGGGAAGATATCGCCTGGCTGGTACAGCAAACGTCTTTACCGGTGCTGCTCAAAGGCATTGTGCATCCTGAAGATGCTCAACTGGCATTGCAATACGGTGTACAGGGACTGGTCATTTCCAATCATGGTGGCCGGGTGCTAGATGACTGCATTAGCCCACTGACAGCTCTACAGATGATACGCGCACAACTGCCGGGAAATTTTCCCTTAGTGCTGGATGGTGGCATCCGCCGCGGCTCCGATATTTTTAAGGCGCTGGCTTTGGGCGCATCCGCCGTGCTGATTGGCCGGCCGTATATTTATGGTCTGGCAGTAGCCGGTGCGTTAGGTGTGGCGCATGTGATTAAAATTTTGCGGGAAGAACTGGAAGTGACCATGGCTTTAATGGGAACGGCGCGCCTGCAAGAGATCAATAGTCGCTATATTTTTCACAAAAACCAGATCCATTGAAAATTTTTATCTCCACAACCTTTAATGATGCAAATTAAGAGAATAATTTCCACTTCAGTTGGCTTATATTTATCTTAGGAATTTGCAAGACCGCGAACGGTACCAGCCAGGTAGCAACTCTTTCTGAGAATGTGGACTGATCCTAATATTTTCCGGAAATACGCTTGTAAATTGATACCATAGATACCATCTATATAAGTAGTACGTTGCTTTTTTATAAGCTTAAGCAACCCATGCTTCACAAGGAGTTACCTCATGATGTTGGCTGATCCAAGTAAAAAATATCGTCGCATGTATCAACGTGTTGACTTGCCAGACCGTCAATGGCCGAATAACGAAATTACAAAAGCGCCTATCTGGATGAGCACCGACCTGCGTGATGGTAACCAGGCAATTTTCGAACCAATGAGCATTGAACAGAAGTTCAAAATGTTCCAGATGTTGGTGAAAATTGGCTTTAAGCATATTGAAATTGGCTTCCCGTCTGCTTCACAAATTGACTTCGATTTCACCCGTAAATTGATTGAAGAAAACCACATTCCAGATGATGTGTATATCGAGGTTTTGGTTCAGGCACGTGACCATTTGATTCAGCGTACCTTTGAAGCATTGGAAGGTGCAAAACGCGCGATTGTACATATCTATAACTCCAACTCGCCAACCTTCCGTCAAAAAGTCTTGAATGTTGATGTCGCGGGTGCCAAACAGTTGGCCATTAACGCTGCTGAAAAAGTGAAAGAATACGCAGCGCAATATCCAGAAACGGACTGGATTTTCCAGTACAGCCCGGAATGTTTCACCGCAACCGAATTGGAAGTGGCTAAAGATGTCTGTGACGCCGTGACTGAAATCTGGGAAGCTTCTCCTGAAAACAAAGTCATCTTAAACTTGCCTGCGACTGTAGAAGTTTCGACTCCAAACGTATATGCCGACCAGGTCGAGTGGATGCACCGCAACATCAAACGTCGTGACGGGGTGATCATCTCTGTTCACTGTCATAACGACCGTGGTTGTGGTATTGCTGCCTCTGAATTGGCGATTATGGCCGGTGCTGACCGTGTTGAAGGTTGTGTGTTTGGTAACGGCGAGCGTACCGGTAACGTTGACGTGGCAGCAATTGCCTTGAACATGTACACCCAGGGCGTGGCACCAGAATTGGATTTCTCTAACATCAACGAAATTATTGCGACCGTAGAAGAATGTACCGGTTTACCTGTGCATCCACGTCATCCATATGCCGGTGATTTGGTGTTCACGGCGTTCTCGGGTTCACACCAGGATGCGATTAAAAAAGGCTTTGAATACCAGAAAAACGAAGAAATCTGGGATATGCCTTACTTGCCAATCGATCCGAAAGACTTGGGCCGTGACTATGATGCCGTGATTCGGGTGAACTCGCAGTCAGGTAAAGGCGGGATTGCTTACTTGTTAGAATCGAACTACAACGTGGTGTTGCCGCGTCGTGTACAAATCGAGTTCTCGCAAGTGGTGCAGCAAGTGACCGATGAAGAAGGCACTGAAATTTCAGCACAGCAAATCTGGTCATTGTTCCAGCAAACCTATGTCGATGCCAAAGATTCACATTATTCTGCCAAGAGCTATAAATTGTCTGATGACAATGGCAAACAGGTAATTGAACTTGAAGTGGTGGTGAATGGCTCGACACAGCAGTTGCGCGGTGAAGGTAACGGTCCGATCTCGGCCATTTTGGATGCCTTGCAGTTACCAATTGATGTCTTGAACTATGAAGAACGCGGCATCAGCTCGGGTGCCAATGCCAAAGCCTTGGCCTTGGTTGAGTTGCAGGTGAAAGGTACCGGTAAATCTGCCTTTGGTGCCGGGGTGCATGACAACATTGTGACTTCATCCATTGAAGCCATTATTGCCAGCACTAACCGTCTGATTGATCAGGGCGTATTAAGCAAAGAACAATTGGTTGCTGCTGCCGTTTAAGCACATAAAGTACTTTAGAAAGGATACCCCAAGTGGTATCCTTTTTATTTATTCATTCTAAAGATTCTAAGGCGAATTATTCCTGTGTCTTTCCCTGCTAACTCTGTGGGTGTCGTAACGCCACAACAGTTTCAATTTGAAGAGCCGTTAGAGCTGGAATGTGGTCGTGTTCTGCCACGTTTTGAACTGATGGTTGAAACTTACGGAAGCTTGAATGCCGACAAATCCAATGCCATTTTAATCTGCCATGCCCTGTCCGGGCATCATCATGCGGCGGGCTATCATCATGAAGATGATAAAAAGTCTGGCTGGTGGGACAGCTGTATTGGTCCGGGCAAAGCCATTGATACCTCTAAATTCTTTGTGGTGGCACTGAACAATATTGGTGGCTGTCATGGTTCGACCGGTCCAACCTCACCCAACCCGGAAAATGAAAACCGCCCTTATGGTCCGGATTTCCCGCTGGTGACGGTGCGTGACTGGGTCAAAACCCAGGCCATGCTATCAGACCGCTTAGGCATTCAAAAATGGTATGCAGTGATTGGCGGCTCTTTGGGGGGCATGCAGGCCTTGCAATGGTCGGTTGATTATCCGGACCGTCTGGAAAAATGTGTGATTATTGCCAGTGCGCCAAAACTGTCGGCACAGAATATTGCCTTTAATGAAGTCGCGCGTCAGTCGATTCTTTCTGATCCTGATTTTCATCATGGCCGTTATCTGGAACATGACAGCTATCCAAAACGTGGCCTGATTCTGGCGCGGATGGTCGGACACATCACCTATCTGTCTGAAGAAGCCATGAAGCAGAAATTTGGCCGTGACCTGAAACTGGGCAAATTCATGTACGGTTTCGATGTCGAGTTTCAGGTGGAAAGCTATTTGCGCTATCAGGGTGAACAGTTCAGCCGTAACTTTGATGCCAACACCTATTTAATTATGACCAAGGCGCTAGATTATTTTGATCCGTCGCGTGAATACGAACAGTCGCTGGTACAGGCCATGGCCCATACTCAATGCCAGTTCCTAGTGATTTCGTTTACCACCGACTGGCGTTTCTCGCCTTCGCGTTCGCAGGAAATTGTCGATGCGCTGATTAGCAACCATAAACCGGTCAGCTATTTAGATATTGATGCCGAACAGGGCCATGACTCCTTCCTGTTCCCGATTCCTTTATATGTCAAATCTTTAAGAGCATTTTTGGGAGGTGCAGAACACCTCAAGGCCACCCCGCAGGAGGCTGTGTAATGCGTATTGATCAGCAACTTGCCGAAAAGTGGATTAAGCCCGGTTCCCGCGTTTTAGACCTCGGTTGTGGTGATGGTGAACTGCTGGCCCACATGAGCAAAAAGCACAATATTCGTGCTTACGGCCTGGAAATTGACCAAGAAAAGATTGCAATTGCCGTCAGTCGGGGGTTAAATATCATCCAACAAGACTTAAATCTCGGTTTAAGCCGCTTTGCCGACCAGTCTTTTGACTATGTGGTCATGGCACAAGCCTTGCAAGCTGTAGATGCACCTGACGTATTATTGCGTGATATGGTGCGTGTCGGAAAACAGGCGATTATTACCTTTCCGAACTTTGCCCACTGGAGGACCCGTTCTTTCCTTGCACTGAAAGGAAAAATGCCGGTTTCAGAAGCTTTGCCGTATATGTGGTACAACACCCCGAACATCCACCTCTGTACTTTCCGTGATTTCGAAGCACTCTGTGCTGAAAACAATATCCGTATTATTAATCGACTCGCTGTGAATGGGGATCAACAAGTTAGTTTACTCAGTAAACATATCCCGAATCTGTTTGGTGAAGTCGCAATTTATCGAGTGAGCGCTCTATGAAAAAATTATTATTAAGCACGACGCTACTGGTTGGACTTTTTAGCCTGCAGGCGCATGCAGATTACGTGGCGCCAGGCAGCTCGGTGTCGAGCCAGGCCGCCCAGTATTCGGTGATGGACATTCAGGGTCTGATTAAAGCCGCCAAAGCCGGTCAGGCCGGTGCGCAGTTCTATCTAGCAACCAAATATCTGCATGGCCAAGATGTCGCTAAAGATGAACGTCAGGCTTTTGCCTGGTATAAAGCCGCTGCCGATCAGGGACTGTCTTCAGCCCAATTGAACGTGGGTCGTATGCTGGCTGATGGCATTGGCACCAAAAAAGATGAGGTCCTGGCCCGTCAGTATTTTGAAAAAGCGGCCAGCCGCGGTGATAACCGTGCCAGCTTTAACCTGGCGATGATGGAAGAGAAAAAGAAAAACTATATGGGTGCTTATCAGTGGTATGAACTGTCTACCCGTGATGGCATGCTCGACAATAAAGTGATTTCTTTATCGGAAGGCAAAAAAACAGCCTTGGCCGCCAACCTGACCCAGGAACAGATTCGTCAGGCGCGTGACCGTGCCGACAAATGGATTCAGGCGCAATAAGCCAGGTTCAAAAACACTAGCACCTTCGGGTGCTTTTTTCATGCCTGTAGTCTGGTGGTTTTCGGTTAAACTAGCCCGCATGTTTTCAATCATGAGTAATTCGAGATGACTGCACCTGCTTGGCTCTCTCAAGGCACCCTGGTTCTGGCCAGCAATAACAAAGGCAAAATTGCGGAATTTGAAAAACTATTTGCAGAACTGAATTTACCGGTTGATGTCATCCCGCAAGGCCAGCTCAATATTGAAGATGCCATTGAAGATGGTCTGAGCTTTGTTGAAAATGCGATTATTAAAGCGCGTCATGCCTCTAAAATTTCTGGCAAGCCTGCGATTGCTGATGATTCCGGGATTTGCGTACCGGCACTGGGCGGCGCACCGGGAATTTACTCTGCCCGTTATGCTGGCGCACATGGCAATGATGCCGCCAATAATGAAAAACTGCTGGCAGACTTACAGCCTTTACGCAAAGATGGAACAGCGATTGAAGGGATGTTTGTTTGTGTGCTGGCCCTGGTGCAGCATGCCGAAGATCCTTTACCACAAATTTTCCAGGGCATCTGGCAAGGTGAAATTCTGGATGCACCACGTGGTGAAAATGGTTTTGGTTATGATCCACTGTTCTGGTTACCGGAACTGGGGATTTCCAGCGCAGAGATGAGCAAAGAAGAAAAAAATAAGATCAGCCATCGAGGTCAGGCGATGCAGCTGTTTAAAGCGAGTTTGGAGAAGTAAAACTCGCGTTTGAAAAACGTCCTCCCTCCTCTTAGGAGGGAGTTAGAGGGAGGTTATTAAAACACCCTCACCCCGGCCCTCTCCCATAGGGAGAGGGAGATTTGAATGGCACAAATCTCCCCAATTCGTTCTTAGCTTTCCCTAGCCTTCTCCTGAAAGAAGAGAGAATTTTCCCCTTTTATGAATTTATACTTCGATTTCAATATTTAAAGTTTATATTGGAAAAAGCTTTTTATAAACCCGGTACCAATATATGCACCACCACGCCATATACGCCAATCAAAATCGCACTGGCAATCGTTCCTGAGGCAATATATTTGGCAGAATCACCGGTGCCCTGATAATGGGTTTCTAGTGCCACAATATTGGCAGCCGGTGGCAGCAGGAAAAACATCAGCATGACGGCATAAATCAAGGTCTGCTGCGGAATGGGTAAACACCAGTATGCGATGGCACATAGCAACAAGGCCAGCGGAATACGTGCAACCAGTAAAGCCAGGCTGCACTTTAAGTCAGCCCAGCCAATCCGGACTTTACTCAGCCACATCCCCAGCACGCACATGCCGGCAAAGGTCACTAGTACTTTATTGCTTTGGTAAATCACTTGCACCCAGGTCTGATGTTCAAACTGGCTCACATCCCAAAAAGACAGAATACCCGCCAGACTCAGGGCAATCACCGGCGGTGAAAGCAGCACATTTTTAACAATAAACTTTAATTCTTGCTGGGTCTGGCTCACCGCCATCACCGCACAAACATTGCCAAATAAGGATCCGCCAATATACAGCGCCACAATAATACTGCTGGCCGCAGGTCCAAACAGGGCCAAGGCAAAGGGAAAACCCAGCCAGGCTCCATTTAAATAACTGAAGCACAGTGCGATCAGTTTATCTTTTTGCAAGATATAAAAGACCGCAAAGAAAAGGATGGAACTGACCAGACTAAAACCAATCAGCCACAAGCTGCCGTCCTGATAGAACACCATGTTGTAGATAATCAGTAAGGGAATAAACAGGCGGGCCAGCAACATCGCCAGCACCGGACGCAACGGCTTTAAATACGCGACCCCGAAGTATCCAATCAGAAATGAAATTAGCGGAAGCAGCAGCGCCATGCAGGTACACAGGAAGGTAAAAAGTGGTGATTATCCTAGCATAATTGATGACAAAACATGCTTTTAGCCCATCTACTGTCTTTGAATCGCAATATTCCTGTCACCTCGCTGTCATCTAGACCTGTTGAGATATGTCTTGAATTAAAAAGAGGTAAATATTATGGCTGGTTTATCGATCTGGCACGTTCTTATTTTTGCAATTGTGGTGATTCTTCTGTTTGGTACATCTAAACTGAAAAACTTAGGCAAAGATGTGGGCGGTGCGGTTAAAGACTTTAAAAAATCAATTAAAGATGATGAAACGACCACTGCGGCCCTGAACGAGCCACGGACCATTGAACATCAAGCGACATCATCTGATGTTAACACGACTGTAAAACAATAATTTTTCAGGTAATTTCGTTATGCTCAATATTGGAATGACGGAGCTGCTGTTTTTCGGCATCATTGCATTATTGGTGCTGGGTCCAGAAAAGCTGCCTGAAGCTGCACGTTTTGTTGGAAAGTGGTACGGCAAAATTAAACGTACCATCAGCAATGTGCAAAATGATATTGATCGGGAACTTCGACTTTCTGAGCTGCGTGAACAGATGCAACAGGAAATGGCACGTATTCAGGAACTTGAACAAAAAATGCAGTCTCAAATGTATGAGCTAAAACAACAAAAAATATTCGCGGAAGAACAACCGAACCAGACCGCTGCAACGGATAATAAAAATTTGCCGACGCGTTATACCTTTATTGCCCCGCAACCTTCGCTGTTACTGCGTCCTCAGCATCAACCGCTAACCGCGGCTGAAGCTATTCCTCCGACCACGTCACAATTTACCGATTATAAGGTGGCTGTATGAGTCAAAGTTCTCCTTCTCAATTGCCAGCGGCGACAGTGGGCGAGCAGGCTGCTTTAGAAGAAATGCCGATCACAAAACATCTGGTGATTCTACGCAAGCATCTATTTAAAATTGTGGGTTTGGTTATTGCACTGTTTTTCTGCTTATTGCCTTTTGCCAATCGCACCTATCAGATTTTATCTGAGCCGCTGCGTGCGCAGTTGCCGACCTCATCGACCATGATTGCTACCGATGTCACGGCCACCTTTATGGCACCGTTTAAGCTAAATTTTTTTGTGGCATTGATGATTGCGATGCCGTTTATTATTTATCAGCTGTGGGCTTTCGTAAAACCAGCATTATATGAAAAAGAGAAAAGCCTGGCATTGCCGTTGCTCATAAGCAGTATTGCCCTGTTCTATATTGGGATTTCATTTGCTTACTTTATTGCACTGCCGTCAATTTTGCATTTTTTCATCAGTGTGTCGCCGGAAACGGTTGCCCCGATGACGGATATTAATAGCTATCTGACCTTTTGTTTGAAGCTGTTTTTGGTGTTCGGGTTTACCTTTGAAATTCCAATTATTACCCTATTGCTGATTTTAATTGGTGTGGTTAGTACCCAGCAGCTGGTCGAAAAACGTCGCTTTATTATTGTTGGCTGTTTCTTTGTTTCGATGTTTGTGACCCCACCGGATGCGCTGTCGATGATTATGCTGGCTATTCCAATGTGGATGTTATTCGAATTGGGCTTATTTGCTGGCAAGCTGATTGAGAAGCGTCGGCTGACTGCAGAATAAGTTTTTACAAACCCGATTAAAAAAGAGCAGCTCCGGCTGCTCTTTTTTATTTTAGTAAACCATTGTTATTATTTAACTTTTTTGAAATATTTTCTTCAAGGTACTGTCATATTCAGCGGGTAGTTTATTTCTAGCTTTTAAGCAGCAACCAAGCCATTAAAGAAAAGCTAGGACTTTTAAATGAACAACGATGAAATGATTCCGTGTCAGGATCTGACCGAAGATAGTAACACTTCAAATAATACGCATTTTCAAACGATTCTTGATCAACATATGAATCGTCGTGGTTTTATTGCAAAAACTACAAGTGGGGCAATGGCATTAGCATTTGCAGCAAGCGTGAGCGGCTGTTCAGATGATGATAATGATTCTGGTAATTCAGGTGAAAATCCAACCTCTCCTCCAGACACAACCTCTCCTGATCAGCATGAGTGGAGCGATCTGAACGCCCGCCCGAATAAATTAACCTTTGAACCTGTGAGAAAAAATACAGCGAACTTCTTCAGTGTTCCTGCAGGCTACCAGCTGAAAGTGTTATATGCAGTAGGCGATCCAATTAACCCTACTTATCCAGAAAAAACCGATGCTGAACTACCATCAGGTGCATCTTATCAATTCCGTGCCGGCGATAACCATGATGGTATGAGCTTCTTCGGTATGCATCCAACCAACAAAAACTATGCTGCCAAAGAATCAAAACAAGGCTTGCTGGTATTAAACCATGAGTATCTGCAGCAATCTCAGTTACATACCCCTGTGGGCACGATTTCAGTAGATGGCATCCGCCCTGAAGATCAGGTTTTACGTGAAGTAAATGCTCACGGTGTATCTGTTGTTGAAATTAGCAAAGATGAAAATACCCAAGACGTTAAAATTAATTTAAATTCTGAATTTAACCGTCGTATTACTGCCGCAACTGAAATGGAAATCCGTGGTCCAGCGCGCGGTTCTGATCTGGTTAAAACCCGATTCTCTCAAGACGGTACTTTAACACGTGGTACATTTGCAAACTGCGGTAACGGTTATACACCTTGGGGGACATATCTGACTGCAGAAGAAAACTGGAGCGGTTATTTCGCTCGTCAAGCCAATGACACACGTGCCATTGCAAAAGAAGAAATTGCCTTATCACGTTATGGTCGTGGTGGTGCTAATGCCCGTTCTTCGCAATATTTATGGAATACTCCAGTTGCCGAGTTAACTGGTGACAAAGATCTGTATGATCGTTGGGATATTTCAGTTAAAGGTGAAAACGCGCTAGCAGACTACCGTAATGTCATGAACACTTGTGGCTTTATTGTTGAAATTGACCCGTTTAGCGCAACTGAACGTCCAGTAAAACGTACTGCACTCGGCCGTTTTGCACATGAAGATTGTCGTTGTAGTAACCCGATCCCTGGTCAGCCATTAGCGTTCTATATGGGTGATGATGCGACAGGTGAATATATCTATAAGTTCGTATCAGATGCAGTGTGGGACCCTAAAGATGTAAACGGCGGCTATGCTGCTGGCGACAAATATATGAATAACGGTACATTATATGTTGCCAAGTTCAATGATGATGGTACCGGTGAATGGTTAGAACTGTCGCATAACCAGAATGGCCTCACCTCTGCGAATGCAATCTATCCTTTCTCCGGTCAGGATGATGTCGTTGTTCATGCCCGTCTTGCTGCAGACCACGTTGGTGCAACCAAAATGGACCGCCCAGAATGGGTTGCAGTGAACCCTGAAAATGGCGAAGTTTATGTCACCTTAACCAATAACAGCAGCCGTGGTCGTTCGTATCCAACTGATGCCGCTAACCCACGTAGCTATATTGACTTCAAGGGCACAAGCGCAAGTAGTTCCGGAAACATGAATGGCCATATTATTCGCTTCCGTGAAGAAGGCGACACGGTAGCCGCTACAGCATTTAAATGGGATATCTTCTTATTTGGTGCTGAAGCACGCGCTGAGTCAAACATCAACCTGTCTGGTCTAGACGATATGAACGACTTCTCTAGCCCGGATGGTATGTGGTTTGACCCACGTGGTATCCTTTGGATTCAAACCGATGATGGTCAATATACAGATGAAACCAACTGTATGATGCTTGCAGCACTTCCAGGTTCAGTCGGTGATGGCGGTACCGCGATTGCAGCAAGTACCAAAGCAGGTGGTCAAGAAACAATTGTGGGCGCACAGCTTTCTAATGACCGTGTCCGCCGCTTCCTGGTTGGTCCATCTGGCTGTGAAATTACCGGGGTAACCATTACACCTGACTATAAAGCGATCTTTGTCAATGTTCAGCATCCAGGTGGTGCTTGGCCAGCAAACCAAAGTACCCGCTACAGTGCGTTAGGTAAAGTTCCTCGTTCAGCTACTGTAGTCATCACCCGTAAAGACGGTGGTCCGATTGCAGGTGAGGCACTAGAGCAAGCATAAAACACTTTCGCTTAAGCATCCTTATACTTAAAAAATACCGGCTTGATGCCGGTATTTTTTATTTCTGTAATGGAATACTCAGCTCCACGATCTGCCCGGCGGTTTCACCCTGCTGGCTTTTCTCTAACCAGTGCCATTGCTGAGCATTCAATCTTAAAATATTGGAACAGCGTGTACCATACGCCGGACTCTGAATAAAGATCGATGACAATAACTCTTCTAGCTCGACAGAGATACCGGTTTCTGGCAATAAATCTGCAATCACCTTGCGTTCATCTTCCAGAATATCCCAGGCAGCATGCTGCAGATCTGCTTCTGGCATCTGGGCTTGCTGTAACATCGGTAAAAATTCCTGGGTAAAGCGTTTACGCAAATGGCCAGTTTTTTCCCAGTGCTCGCCCATTAAGCCATTGGACACTACATATACGCCTTTGGCTAGTACTTGCGGCGCTTCCCCTCGGTTACTCATATACACCGCCTGTTCCCGGTCGCCGACAAATAAATTAAAGCCGGCATAATCGCACTGGCGCGGCTCCAAGGCTTGCGCAAAGCGAATTGGACTTAATTCAGATTCCAGAAAATCCTGAATCAGATGCCCGCGTGAAGTCGGATAATTGTGCTGATCCTGTCCATTACGAAAATTGGTAACAATGGCCCAGCGGCCGCTGGCGGTCACGCCCATCCAGGTGCCACCCGACTGCAAGTCCTGTCCGGCATAAATCGGGCTATTTTCCCAGGCATGCAACGCCGCAGTTGGACGCTGATAAAACTCATCACGGTTTGAAATTAAACATAAAGGCAGCTCATCCAGAACCTGCCAGGCAAAGGCCACAATACACATAATTTCCTGCTCGCTATCTTTACACATTGAATGTACAACATTTTTCATCTTATTCAGCTAAAATCTGTGCAAAACAGAATGACAAGGAACAGGAATGCTGACCTATCCAAATATTGATCCGGTGGCGATATCGCTGGGTCCCTTACAAGTCCACTGGTATGGACTGATGTATTTACTGGCCTTTTTATTTGCCTGGGGTCTGGCCACTTATCGCGCCAAGCAGCGTGGCTGGACACCGGACATGGTTTCGGACCTGATCTTTTACGGCGCGCTGGGTGTGGTCATTGGTGGCCGCGTCGGCTATGTGTTCTTTTATGGCTTTGAGCAGTTTCTGGCCAATCCGGTGTGGCTGTTTCAGGTCTGGACCGGGGGCATGAGTTTCCACGGTGGTTTCCTGGGGGTCATGCTGGCCATGCTGTTCTGGTGCAAAAAATACCAGATGACCTGGTTCCAAACCCTGGACTTTATTGCACCCTGTGTCCCGACCGGGCTGATGTTTGGACGCATCGGCAACTTTATTGGTGGCGAGTTATATGGCCGTCCGGTCACTGATCCGAACTTTGCACTGGGCATGATTTTCCCGACCGATCCACTACAGCTGGTACGTCATCCATCGCAGTTGTATCAGGCGTTGTTTGAAGGGCTGCTGCTGTTTATTCTGCTGTGGTGGTTTAGCTCCAAACCGCGTCCACGTATGGCGGTTTCCGCGCTGTTCCTGATTGGTTATGGTCTGGCGCGTTTTGTGGTGGAATTCTTCCGCGAACCGGACAATGGTCAGCTGTTTATTGCCTGGATGAGTAAAGGTCAATTCTTGAGTCTGCCAATGATTCTGGTCGGTCTCTGGATGATGTGGTACGCCTACCAGAAAAAAATCTATGACTGGGGCCCACAGAAAAATAGTTAAACCGGAGCGAGGCATTGGCCTCGCTTTTTTTATGCCATTTTTGCTAAAGTGCATGCACTCTTGCACAATTCATCTGGTGGGCTATGCTCGAATTCTGGTTTAATCCCAACGTATCCGTACTGCAAAAACTGATGCTGTTTATTCTGATTGCAGTGGTCACCGGCGTTTTATACTGGATGCAACCGCTGTCCTATGATGCCATTTTGATGTTTATGGGCACCGGCATTATTTTTCTGATTTGCCGTTACTGCAAAATTCATTTTGCGGCACAACGTCCCACCGGTTTACTGTATCGCCTGCTGACCTGGATTCCAATTGCCCTGCTGTTGGCACTAATTTTCATGAATATGCAACAGGGTGAAATTTTATTACCGGGCGCACAAGGACTTGGCTTTATGGCTCTGGCAATTTGTCTGTTCTCGCCACTGTCATTGCTGCATCAACATCAGGATCAGGCATAAATGCTCAGTTTCTGGTATTCCGCGCGTTGTCATCGTCAGCTCAAACTGATGATCTGTATTGGCACCTGTCTGCTGATTTATCTGGCTTCGACGCAGGCACAGCTGCCGTCATTTTGGGTCATCCTCAGTCTGATTCTGGGCATGGGCTTACATCTGCTGTATCAATGGATCGACCGTCGTTCCTGGCCAGGACATCAGCGCAGGCTGATGTACGGGGGATTGAATCTGGCACCGCTGCTCCTGCTGGCCGTATTGCTGCTGTTTCTACCGAAAATGCAACTTTGGGCCATGGCCTTGCAAGCACTCGGCTTTATCTTGGTAGGACTGTTTATGGTGTCGATCTACCAGCAACGTGCCAAACGGTTTGACTCCTAAGCTTTATTTTCCTGTCCAATTTTTTGCATTTTAATAACCTGTGTAGCAGTTGCTGCACAGAAAACCGGGCTGAATTTACACTGCATACATGCCGAAACAGGAGCGCTAACAACAATAACCCGAATCCCGTTCAGCCTGCTTAGAATAACTGCAGTCTTTATGAAAATAATTCAGGAAGTTGTTTATGAATTCAGAACTCAACACCATTTCCGGTTTTAACCTGCAACGTTATTTGGGCACCTGGTACGAAATTGCCCGTTTGCCAATGCGCCATGAACCCGAAGACAGTACCGATATTTCCGCCACCTACAACCTGAATGAAGATGGTAAAGTGCGCGTACAAAACCGCCGTCTGGATGGTCAAGGTCAACTAGATGAATCGATTGGTGAAGCCACCCCAGTCGATGCTGAACATGGCAAACTGGAAGTCAGCTTCTTGCCAGAAGGCCTGCGCTGGATTCCGTTTACCAAAGGCGATTACTGGATTTTAAAACTTGATCCGGAGTATCAGACCGCGCTGGTCGGTGACCCGAGCCGCAAATACTTATGGTTGCTGCATCGTCATCCACAGCTGGATGAAGCCACACAAAATGAATATCTGGCGCAGGCCAAAAGTCTGGGTTATGACCTGAGTGATCTGATTTACACCCCGCACACCGGTCGGCCAACCGCATAAGCTGCCGCTATTTTGCTGAGGCATCTTTTTTAAGATGCCTTTTTTAATGATGATGAATATTCATCTCGGCCCGGCATCAATGTTATGATGGCTGCACTTTTATGTGCTCATTTAAAGCCAAGATCTTCAACACAGCCAGCCTTTTGCGCTGCAATGAGGGTCGACACAGGAGCCACATCACTATTTGATTGAGAGAATTTCATGCGCCAATATCTTGACCTGTTACAACATATCCTTGACCACGGCGGCGACAAAGGCGACCGTACCGGCACGGGAACCCGTTCTGTATTCGGTCATCAGATGCGCTTTGATCTGTCTCAGGGTTTTCCGCTGTTAACCACCAAAAAAGTACATTTCCGTTCAATTGTGATTGAACTGTTATGGTTCCTAAAAGGTGATACCAACGTCCAGTATCTGCAGGACAACAAAGTTACGATTTGGGATGAATGGTCAACGGCAGAACAGACGGCGCGTTTCGGCCGTCCTGAAGGCGAGCTTGGTCCGGTATATGGCCATCAGTGGCGTAACTTTGGCGCCAGCAAAAATGCCGATAACAGCTATAATCAGGATGGTTTTGACCAGATTTCCTGGCTAATCAACGAGATTAAAACCAACCCGAATTCACGCCGTTTAATTGTATCGGGCTGGAATCCGCAGGAAGCCGGTCAGGTGGCATTACCACCTTGTCATACCCTGTTCCAGTTTTTTGTTCATAACGGCAAACTCTCTTGCCAGCTGTATCAGCGTAGTGCCGATGTCTTCCTGGGTGTACCATTCAATATTGCTAGCTATGCGCTGCTGACCCATATGATTGCCCAGGTATGTGATCTAGAGGTTGGTGATTTTGTCTGGACCGGCGGCGATACCCATTTATATGCCAACCATTTTGAACAGGCACAACTGCAACTCAGTCGTGAACCGCTGGGGCTGTGCCAGCTGAAACTGAACCCGGACGTCAAAGATCTGTTCGCGTTTAAATTTGAAGATATTGAAATTGTCGGTTATGAGTCACATCCGGCAATTAAGGCCCCGGTAGCGGTTTAAAGCCAATTAATTCCGGATAAATGCCCCATCCCCCTTTCATCGAGGGGGATTTTACATTTTAATAGGGTTAATTTTTCGCATGAGATATGGATGAAACAGCATGGCATTTCAAGGTTTAGAAGTCGTACACGTGGTGGCCATGGATCAGCAGCGCTGTATTGGAAAGGCCAATGATTTGCCGTGGCATATTTCTGCCGACTTAAAACATTTTAAGGAAATCACCCAAGGCGGCGTGGTAGTGATGGGCCGTAAAACCCTGGAATCAATGGGTCGTGCCTTACCGAAACGTGTCAATTGGGTGATTACCCGAGATCCAAATTGGGCCTTTGAGGGCACCAAAGTCGCCTATTCAATTGAAGAAGCTTTAACTCAGGCCGTGGCTGATGTGCAGGCTTCAGAAAAGCCGGACAGTATTTTTATTATTGGCGGTGGTGAAATCTTTAAACAGACCATGGATATTGCCGACCGTCTGGAACTGACCCATGTCGAGCTGGATGTGCAGGGCGATGCACATTATCCGGAAATTCCGGCAGCGTTCCAGAAAGTCAGTGCCGAGCAACATTTGGATGACAAAACTGGCATTGCATTTGAGTTTGCCAGCTACCGAAAATAAAGCTTATTTTCTGAATGAATTCATCAGCATGCAGACACCCCAACAGCCCGAGCTGGCACAGCGTTTGATTCAAGGCAGTTTGCATGGCCTGTTTAGCCTGTTTGTAATTGGCAGCTCGATCTGGCTGGTGCTGATTTTGTGGTTTCAGCAGCCGTTTGGGCTGCTTTTTAGCCGGATCTTGATTGGCCTGTGGATTGCCTTTGCCATGAGCATTCTGGGCATCTATATCAGCCGGCATCTGATTAGCCGTAAACTGGATGTGCTGATTTATCTGCTAGTATTTCTGTGCAGCCAGCTCTGGTATTTTGGCCTGCCACCTCGCCAGGACCGCGACTGGAATCCCGAAGTGGCGCAGCTGTTACATTCCGAGCGTCACGGCGATCAGGTCATTCTGCACAATGTGCGTAACTTTAACTGGCACAGCGATGGTTCCTACGAGCAGCGCTGGGAAAGTCGCCATTATGACCTGAACCAGATTCGGGGCGTCAACATCATCACTTCCTACTGGATGGGATCACAAATTGCCCACACCCTGGTCAGTTTCGATTTTGCCAATGCCGCACCGCTGACTTTTTCGATTGAAATCCGCAAAGAACGCCATGAAGAATTTTCTTCGCTGGGCGGATTCTTCCGCAAATATGAACTGAGTCTGGTGGCAGCGGATGAAAAAGATATTATCTATACCCGCAGTAATATTCGCGGCGAACAGGTCTATTTTTTCCCGCTGAAGATGCCGCAAGAAATGCAAAAAGCCCTGTTTCTGGAATATCTGACCAAAGCCGATGAACTGGCACAACAGCCCAAATGGTATAACACCCTGACCAGTAACTGCACTACCCTGGTCTTTGACATGGTGCAGGCAGTATCCAACCAGACCTTGCCCACCGATTATCGCCTGCTGGCTTCGGGTTATTTACCCAATTATTTGTATGATTTACAGGCGCTTGATCAGAGCTTGAGCATTGAAAGCTGGTATCAGCGCGCTTATATCAATCCGCGTGTGGAACAGTCGGGCCAGCTGGATAGTGCACAATTTTCAGCACTAATCCGGCAGGGTTTGCCCGCGCCATCCGCTCCTGGCGCTCCGTCAAATCAATGATACAATTTTAACTGGCGATCAAATTTAAAATTTGTTTAGATACATCCATCAGCTTTAAAATAAAGAGAAATCCATATGCTTAAACATCTTGCTGCCGTTGCCCTTTTAGGTTCAGCCCTAGTTTTTAGCGGCTGTGAAACTTTACCAACCCCGGGTGCTACCGTTGAAACTGCCAATCTTGTCCAGCTGCAAAACCGCACTTGGATTGTGACCCAGATTGGCAATACCGCGGTTCGCACCGAACCGACTGCCCACAATATTCCAAGCCTGCAATTTGATAGCGCCACCCAACGCGTTAGCGGTGCCGATGGCTGTAACCGGATTATGGGCAGCTACAGCGCCGGCCGTGACACGCTAACGCTAAGCCAAATGGCTGGCACCCGTATGGCCTGCCTCAACAGCAATGGCATTGATCAGAAATTCAATGAAGCACTGGCCAAAGTGACCCATTATCAGGTCTTTGGTAAAACCCTGAAACTGCTGGATCGTTATGGCAATTTGCTGATTCAGCTGGAAAGTGCCGTACAACCGCGTTAATACTGCACCGGCCTGCACCTTTGCAGGCCTTTTTTATGAACGATTGAAAACAGAAGGCTGACCCTATGCAACAGGCAATTTTTGGTGGTGGATGTTTCTGGTGTACCGAAGCGGTATTTCTCCAACTGCGCGGTGTGGCCAAAGTGGTGAGTGGCTATGCCGGCGGCCAGATGGACAATCCGAATTATGAAGCGGTGTGCAATGGTGATACCGGCCATGCTGAAGTCATTCTGATTGATTTCGATGACAGTCAAATCAGCTATACCCAGCTGTTAAATGTGTTCTTTGCCACCCATGACCCGACCAAGCTTAACCGTCAGGGCAATGATGTCGGCAGCCAGTATCGTTCGGTGATTTATTATTTAAATCCGGAGCAGCAGCAACAGGCCGAACAGATGATCCAGCAGCTCAAAGCCGAGGGCATTGCTGTGGTCACCGAAGTGACCGCTGCACCGCGTTTTTATCCGGCAGAGGCCTATCATCAGAACTTCTTTGCCAATAACCCGACGCAAGGCTATTGCAACTTTGTAATTCCACCCAAACTGATGAAGCTGCATAGCAAGTTTCAGGATTTACTCAAAGACTGAAACCAGGAAGGCTCGAAAAGCGCCATAAAAAAGGACTGCAATTGCAGTCCTCGTCGTCTGGGGAGGCGGTTAAGCCTGAACAAAAGTGCTCCAGACAAATTCCCGGGTTTTGCCCTGCAAACGCATACTTAACTGGTCATTGGCCTTTAAGGCACCCACCCCGGCCGGAGTACCGGTCATTACCACATCGCCCGGCTCCAAACTAAAACTGTGGCTAATTTCAGCCAGTAGCGCACCAATTTCAAAAATCAGCAGCGCGGTATGCCCCTGCTGACGCAGTTCGTCATTAATATGCAGCGTATAGTGCACATCTTTCCAGTCATTAATTTCTGCAACATCGACCCAGTCTGCCAGTACACAAGCCCCATCAAAGGCTTTGGCTCGTTCCCATGGATGGCCTTTCTGTTTCAGTTCATCCTGCAAGTCACGCAAGGTGAGGTCCAGCCCCAAAGTCACCGCCCCCACGGCCTGCAAGGCTTTTTGCGGATCGGTTTCTGCCTTTAAGGGCTGGTCAATACGCAGGCTGAGTTCACATTCATAATGACAGCTGCCCCAGGCCGGATTCCAGGCAATCCCGGCAGATAACGGACGCAGGCTGCTCGGCGGTTTGATAAACAGCACCGGACGATCAGGAACCGCATTGCCCAGTTCTTTGGCATGATCCGCATAACTGCGACCCACACAGACAATTTTCGATGGACGTGTATTCATGATCTTCCCTCTTATGATGTGATGGTTTTAACAGGCTTATTTTTTAAAGGTATTTTCAAACAGGGTCTGATCGGCTGTGCTTTCAAACACGCGTTTTGGCACAATAATCACCATGCGGTTTTTCAGCTCAATCATATAGGTCAGCTTGCCTGAAGCAAAATTCTGCACTTCGTTATAATGCACCACTTTGTCACGGCCATTGGCAGAAATCTCGGCATAATCCTGATACAGCGCAATGCCCTGTTCGCTTTTTCCAAACTGGTATTTGACAAACTGACGCTTAAACATCATTGGCAGGAACCAGTAGCGCATCAGCATCTGTAGCACCAGAAAAAATACCCCCAGCGCCAGATAGTAACGACCTACACCATCGAGGCCCAAATAAATGCCCCAGGCAATAATCCCGACACTGATTAACGGGGTAATAAAACGGGTAAACTGTTTTTTACCAAAGGTGGCCAGAGCAAAGCCATCCTGAGATTCTTCCAGATTTAAAAAATAACGTAGCGACAAGGCAGGCTTGAGTTCCGACATCGGCTCATCATCAAATCAGTTAAATTACGCTAAATATTACACCAGAATAGGTGATTTCCTTATTCTTTTTCTCGCCAGTGCTGTCATGATGATGCTGCAACCACCATTCAAAAAATAACCCTATTCAAAACAGGATGATTCGCTCACCTCCACAGCAAAAACAGGATGTTTTATGCCACAGACGCACACCCGATTGATCGCCCTGCTTTGCAGTCTGCTGCTGCCGGTTTCTGCCTGGGCCAGTTTAGTTCGCTGGACAGGAAAAATGCCAGGCAGTTTACAAGGCTATGGCAGCAGTGCCGAGCAGCTGGCCGCGCTGACCGGAGATGGAATTCTGATTTATGCGCATGCCGCGCAACCGATTCAGCTGCCAACTTTCGCATCCACAAAACGGGGTAAATTTTATAGTGCTGCGGTGGTGCTGCCAGTGCCCAGTCACAAAGTTGCGGCGCTGCTCAGTGATTATTCAGGCTATGCCCAGCTGTTTCCGACCTTAAAAAGCGCCAAGATGCTGGAGCAGCGCCAGCACATCAGTCAGGTCAAATACCGGATTCATATTCCCACGCCCATTCCGGTGCTGAACTTTAAAGACGATGTGATTCTGCAACATCAGCGCACCGACAACAGTATTGAAACCCTGGTGATTGACGCACCCATTCCGTATGGCGCCGGAAAAATAGAATGGTTTGCCTTGTCGGCCCATCAGACGCTGGTCACGGTCACGCACTGGGGAGATTTGGCGCAGCCCAAAGGCTTTTTATTTCGTACCATCCTGAATGCCCTGCCCGATGCCAAACTGGGCCTGCCGGCCGGCACCAATGCCTTTATTCTGGAAGCACTGCAACGTAAATTTAAAAGCACAACACCCCGAGCCTTACCCGCCGGCGACGTACCAGCCCCTGAATTAAGTGTCAGCCAGATGAACAAAATCCGGCAGATCAGCCAGAAATCACAAGAACCCGTATCCTTTATTTTACCGGCCTATCAGGTGTCCTATGGTGCAAAGCAGGAAATCATGCGTTTTAGCAGCAGCTATCAGTACTATGCCCAGCCGGCCAGCAAGCTAAAACCCTGGCTTGAACCGCAGGCCTACCAGCACCTGTTTCCACGGCAAATTAAAAAAGTTCATATTCAGCAGCCCTCTGCCCGGCAGCTGGATGCCGACTATAAAATTTCGGTCGGACTGGGCGTGATTCAGATTCCGTTTGATTTTAAACTGCGTTTTCAGGCACAAGGCGCTCTGGAGCAGCAGTTTCAGGCGGTGGGTGGAGATTTACGCTATGTGCAAGGCGGCATGCAGATTTTGCCGCAAGCCGAGGGCAGTTTACTGAATGTGACCAGCGCCATGAACATTGATGCGCAGGCACCGTTTTTATTACGCGCCATGCGCAGTATGCCGTATCACGAGCTGCTGCCGGCATTGGGTGGCAATACCGTGCTGACCTTAAAGATTCAACAGAAGATCAAATAATGCGGGAATGTTTTAGTAAATTATAGACACAAAAAAACCGCAACATGTGCGGTTTTTTCAGAATTCTTTATCAAGATTGGTGCGCTCAGAGAGATTCGAACTCCCGACCCCTTAGTTCGTAGCCAAGTGCTCTATCCAGCTGAGCTATGAGCGCGACGTCTTGATGGGGTGCATTATACGGGCTTTTCGCTATTTGTTAAGTCTTATTTCATAAAAATGCAACCAAATGGATAGATATTGGACAAATCATGTATTTGTACGCTGATTTTATACAAATTTTAAATTGCAGTTGAAATTGTAACAAATAAGGAAGCCGGCGGATGCAGCTGATTAGCCAAATTGCAGGCACAAAAAAACCGCAACATGTGCGGTTAATTGTTCAAGTTGGTGCGCTCAGAGAGATTCGAACTCCCGACCCCTTAGTTCGTAGCCAAGTGCTCTATCCAGCTGAGCTATGAGCGCGTCACTTGTGTCGTCTATATTAGACTGCGTTATTTCCTGGTTTACTTATTGGTGCGCTCAGAGAGATTCGAACTCCCGACCCCTTAGTTCGTAGCCAAGTGCTCTATCCAGCTGAGCTATGAGCGCGACATAAGTAAAGTGGCGGTGAGAGAGGGATTCGAACCCTCGATACAGTTGCCCGTATGCGTCCTTAGCAGGGACGTGGTTTCAGCCACTCACCCATCTCACCGTAACGTGCCGCCATAATACAAATTTAACTGTAGCACTGCAAGCGCAGTCACTCTATTTTTTGCAGTTTTTTGCTCAATTAAATATTTTTTAAACAATTTATTGCTTCTAGCCTGGCATTTTCTGCAAATTTACGGGGAATGTGATTTTATCTACTCGCAATCATCTTAAAATAAAGACTTAAAACACATTATTGCAATCATTTACGTGCAGTCTGACGCTGCATGACTTATGCTAAACCTATCTTCTGACTTGAAGCCAAAGACATGATGAAAAACTGGGTCGATCCTGAAGCAAAAGCTGAAGCCGAACGTTACGATAATCCGATTCCAAGTCGCACACTGATTCTTGAAAGTATTGAAAAACTGCAACAGGCCCAGTCGCATGCCGACTTGGTTGAATATTTTGAAATTGCCGATCAGAAAAGTATTGATGCCCTGAGCCACCGCTTAATTGCCATGGTGCGTGATGGCCAGCTCATGAAAGACGGATTCAAGTTCCAGCTTGCCGCCGAGCAGCCTACCCATGAAGCCACGGTCTACATTAATAGCAAGGGACTGGGTTCTGCCCATATTGACGGACAAAATGACATCCTGCTACCCGAGCGTGAATTACGTCTGGTGTTTAATGGCGACCGCGTTAAAGTACGCCAGACCTCGGTCGATCGCAAAGGCAAAGCCTGGGGCTTTATTACCGAAGTCCAGCAGCGCCGTGTGAAACAGATCATTGGCAAACTGTCGATGTATGACGGTGAATATTTTATTCAGCCGGGTAATCCGAACAGCCATCAGCCGGTGACTTTAGAAAAAGAGCTGGTTGAACACGCCAAACTGAATCTGGGCGATTCGGTCCGCGTCGCCATTGATGACTATCCAAGCCGTGAAGAATTTGCCACCGGCCATGTGGTGCAGTCGATGGCCGATAAAGCCGACACCGAAATCATCATTCCCCAAACCATTTTAGAGTTTGGTTTGCCGTATGAATTTCCGGACAATGTCTTAAAAGATGCCGACAGTTTTAAAGAACCGTCAGCCAAAGACCGTGAGGGCCGGGTCGATTTACGTGATTTAGCTCTGGTCACCATTGATGGTGAAGATGCCCGCGACTTTGATGATGCAGTGTATGCAGAAAAACGTCCAGGGGGCGGCTACCGCGTAGTGGTCGCGATTGCCGATGTTAGCCACTATGTCCGCACGGGCAAACCGCTGGATGATGAAGCCCAGGAACGCGGCACTTCGGTCTATTTCCCGCATTTTGTCTTGCCGATGTTACCCGAAGCCTTATCAAATGGCTTATGTTCGCTGAATCCGCAGGTTGATCGTCTGTGTATGGTCTGTGACCTGAACCTGTCCCGTGCCGGCCGGGTAACCAAATTCGAGTTCTATCCTGCGGTAATGCATTCCAAAGCCCGTCTGACCTATACCCAGGTGGCGCAATATTTTGACGGCGACAGCGCTGCCATTCCGGAAGACCGGGATGTACGCAAATCGCTGAATACCCTGTTCCAGCTGTATCAGGTACTCAAAGGTTTACGTGCCCAGCGTCATGCCATGGAATTTGAAACCGTCGAAACCTATATGACCTTCGACGAACTCGGCGGGATTCAGGAAATCCTGCCACGAACCCGTAATGATGCGCATAAACTGATTGAAGAGTGCATGTTGCTGGCCAACGTGGCGGCGGCAGAATTTGCGCTCAAAAATGATATTCCGATGCTGTACCGTGTGCATGAGCCACCTGAATTTTCACGGATTCAGAAAGTTCGTGAATTTGTAAAACTGCTGGGACTGAATTTCCCGGAACAGCCAACCCAGGCCGATTATCAGGCCGTGATTGATGCCACCAAAGACCGCATTGATGCGCCAAGTATTCATGCGGTGCTATTACGCTCGATGATGCAGGCCTATTACGGCGCGGCCAATGCCGGCCACTATGGTCTGGCCTATGAAGCCTATACTCACTTCACCTCGCCAATTCGCCGTTATCCGGATCTACTCTTGCACCGTGCCATTAAAGCGCATCTGGCCCAGAAACCATATCCGATTTCGGGTGCCGCGCTGGATGATGCCGGTGAGCATTTCTCGCAAACCGAACGTCGTGCCGATGAAGCTTCCCGCTCTGTGACCATGTGGCTGAAATGTCATTATATGCAGCAGCATTTAGGCGAAGAATTTGTCGGGGTGATTTCTGCCGTGACCGAATTTGGTCTGTTTGTCACGCTGAAAGATCTGTATGTCGATGGCATGATTCACGTCAGCCAGCTGGGCGATGACTTCTTTATGTTTGATCAGGCCAGCCAGTCACTGGTCGGTCAGTCACGCGGTCAGACCTTTAGTCTGGGCGATGAAGTCAAAGTTAAAGTGGCCGGAGTCAACCTGGAAGAACGCAAGATTGATTTCGAGCTGGTCAAACAATTGACCCATGCCGGTCGTGCGATCCGCAGCCGTGCACCACGCGTGGCCAAAGCCGCGCCGCGTGCTGAAGCCACCGAAGAAATCTTTCATGATCGTCCAGTCAAGCTTGCCGTGAGTGAAGATGGCGAACAGCCGTTGAAGAAGAAAAAGGCCAAATCCAAGCCGAGTTCTTATGGCAAAAAGCCGGCGAAAAAAGTCACCACCAAAGCCGAAAGCAAAGACAAGGTCAAGAAAAAAGCCAAAGTGAAAAAGAAAAAGTCCAATGCCAAGTCCAAGCTGGACTAAGCAACCCGATCAGAAATAGAGCGCCACGGCGCTCTTTTTTGTATGAAGTTGAGCAATTCTGTACACACCGCTTGATTTCCCACGCTGGAGGCCCTACATCTATTGCTAAGACAGGACTTCAACATGGAAAAAAGCAATGACATTAGAACAGGCAACCCTGCCAGTACCCCAGTTTGACCAGATTACGCTGCCCCAATTAAAACAACAGGTTGAACAGACCATCACCCAAGGGCAGGCCTTTTTACAGCAACTCCAAGACATTCCGGCCAGCAGCGATGCACAGTTGCAGGTTCTGGCGCAGGTCGATCACCTGGAAAACCAGATGAGCGAAAGCTGGGGCGTACTCTCGCACCTGAATGCGGTGATGAATAATGCCGAAACCCGTGAAGTCTATCAGGCACTGTTACCTGGCCTGAGCGAATACTATACCCAGCTCGGTCAGCACACGGTGCTGTATCAGACCTATCAGCAGGTTCATGATGCAGTGACGTTTAATGACTTACCCGCAGCGCAACAAAGCGCAATTAAACTGGCGCTGCGTGACTTTAAATTGTCAGGTGTGGCCTTGGAAGGTGAAGCGAAAAAACGCTATGCGGAAATTTCAGCGCGCCTGTCGCAGCTGTCCTCTGACTTTTCCAACCATGTACTGGATGCAACACAGGCTTACTTTAAACCGCTCACAGAAGCACAACTAGCCGGCCTGCCTGCCAGCAGTGTGGAATTACTCAAGCAGTATGGCCAGCAACGTGAGCTGGAGCAGCCGGTTGCGACGCTGGATTTCCCGTCCTATCTGGCCATTATGACCTATGCTGAAGATCGCAGCCTGCGTGAAGAGTTATATAAGGCTTATACCACCCGTGCTTCTGACCAGTCGGCCGATCAGGCCTTTGACAATACCGCGGTGATGGAAGAAATTTTAAGCCTGCGTCAGGAAATGGCCCAGCTGCTCGGCTTTAACAACTATGCCGAACTGTCATTAGCCAGCAAAATGGCACCAAGTGTCGAAGCAGTTGAGCAGTTCCTGGTTGAGCTGGCCGAACATGCCCGTCAGCCAGCTGAACAAGAAATTGCCGAACTGAAAGCCATTGCCGCAGCAGATGGCATTCAGCAGCTGCAACCCTGGGATACCAGTTTCTATTCAGAAAAACTGAAACTGGCCCAGTTCAATCTGTCTCAGGAAGCACTGAAACCGTATTTCCCGGCGCCAAAAGTGGTTGATGGCTTATTTAGCATCGTTAAACGTCTATACGATGTCGATATTATCGAGCGTGAAGCACCGGTCTGGCATCCAGACGCCCGTTATTTTGAACTGCAAGATCAGGGTCAGGTAATTGGCGGTTTCTATTTTGACCTGTATGCCCGTCAGGGCAAACGTGGCGGCGCCTGGATGAGCGGTTTCCGTTCGCGCATGCAGCAAAGCCAGGGCCTTCAACAGCCAATTTGCTATATGGTCTGTAACTTCACCCCGCCCGTGGGGGATCAGCCGGCCTTACTGACCCATGATGAAGTACTGACCTTATTCCATGAATTTGGGCATGGCCTGCATCATATGCTGACGGAAGTCGACAACATTGCGGTGGCCGGCACTCACGGCGTAGCCTGGGATGCGGTGGAACTGCCAAGCCAGTTTATGGAATTCTGGGCTTGGGACAAAGAAAGCCTGGATGTACTTAGTCAGCATATCGACACACAGGCCACCCTGCCGGATGATTTACTGCAGGCGCTGCTGAATGCGCGCTTCTTCCAGTCCGGCATGCAGACCCTGCGCCAGCTGGAATTTGCCCTGTTTGACCTGAATATTCACCGCATGACCCCAGCCTTGACCGCCAGCCAGATTCAGGATGTGCTGAATGAAATCCGGTATAAATATGCAGTGGTGCCAACCACCGATTACAACCGCTTCCAGCATAGCTTCAGTCACATCTTCGCCGGGGGCTATGCGGCCGGTTATTATTCCTATAAATGGGCCGAAGTTTTGGCCAGCGATGCCTTCGATCGCTTCGAAAATGAAGGGGTATTTAACACCGACACCGGAAAGCAGTTCAGGCAGTTTATTCTAGCAGTTGGCGGAAAAGATTCAGCACTTGACGCGTTTATCAATTTCCGAGGACGCGAGCCAAAAATAGATGCATTATTGCGTCATCAAGGTTGGACGAAGCCAATTAAAAACGCTTAAACTAGGGCCTTAATTTGAACACAGGATCAGTATGATGACCATCAAACGTCGTTTCATTGCAGGCGCAAAATGTCCAAAATGCCAGGCTATGGATCGGGTGGTCATGCTGACCTCAGGTGATGATGAATGGATTGAATGTATCGACTGTGGCTATAACGAAAATCGCCCAACCCATGTCGATGAACCTCAGCCACCGGCAGCGCCTGATGAAGTGGGTGTGATTCAATTTAAACCACGTCATCCTAAGTAAAAAAATTAAGGTTCATTTATTCATGACGCTTGATCAGAGAAATAGCTCAAAACTATTATGGGCCATTATTGGGGGCCTGATCGTAATCGTACTTGTGGTGCTGTCTTATCAATGGATGAGCCAAAACCAGAGTGCAGAGGTAACACCTGAAGCCGAGCTGCTAAGTCAGCCGGCCGCACCTGCGGCTAAAGCCAAAGCAGAACCAGCGGTGCAGCTGGAAGAAGTACCACAGCAACTGGTGAGTGAAGATATTCTGAAACAGCCGGTTGCTACCAACGCGACCCTGGCCAAAGAAGAAATGGCCAAACTGGAAGATCTGCAGGCACAGCTAGATGATCAGGCCGTGCTGCTCAATGCCCAGCACGCCGATGCTGATGAACTGATTCGCCTGAAAGAAGAACAGATTCAGCTGCTCGAAGCCCAGCTCAAACAGCAATAATTATGACCGGCAGTCTGCGTTAAATCGGCTAGAATACATCCTTATTCCTCGCCCGGGTTGATGATGACTGCCTCCACGCCTCAGCATGATCTGATCAAAGCCATTGGCTTACTCACCCTCTCTGCTTTTCTGTTTTCGCTCATGGGCGTGTGTATCCGCTACGCCTCGCATACGGTCGACAATGCCACTATTGTGTTCTTCCGTAATTTTATTGGCCTGTTTATTTTTCTGCCGCTGCTGTTCAATAAAGGCCTCGGCTTTTTTAAAACCCGGCGTCTGTGGATGCATACCTGGCGTAGTGTGGTCGGTCTGCTGGCGATGTATGGCTTTTTCTATGCCATTGCCCAGCTTAAACTGTCCAATGCGATGGTGTTTACCTATTCTTCCCCGATCTTTATTCCGCTCATTGCCTGGTTATTCCTGAAAGAAAAAGTCAGTGCAGCCATGCTGATCGCCGCCCTGTTTGGTCTAATGGGCGTACTCTGTGTGGCCAAACCAGATGCCGGCCTGTTCAATCATCTGTCGATCATTGGTCTGGGCGCCAGTTTTCTGGCCGCAATGGCCTTTGTCACTGTGCGCGCCCTGACGCAAACCGAACCACCAGAACGGATTGTGTTTTATTTCTGCCTGATTGGCACCCTGATTTCAGTCATTCCAATGTTCTGGCTATGGCGAAGCTATCAATGGAGTGAACTGGGCCTGCTGATCAGTGCCGGGGTGCTGGCCAATATCAGCCAGATTTTTATGTCGCGGGCCTATAGTCTGGCACCTGCCGGTCAGATTGGGCCGGTAAATTATATTGCGATTATTTTTGCCGGCATCTGGGGCTTTTTGTTCTGGCAGGAATTGCCAGATCTGTCTAGCCTGCTCGGCTTTGGCCTGATTTTAATTGCGATTTTACTGTGCAGCCTGCTGTTTAAAAAAGCCAGTCCTACACAGGCGCCATAAAAATACCCTGACCTTTCGCAAAAGATCAGGGTATGGTCATCATCACGGTTGAACGGCTGGCTTACTGATACCAGCCAAACAGTTTAAAGAAGTATGGTACATAGGCAATGATCAGCATCGCTGGCAGCATCACCAGAATCGGCAGAATCCAGCGCTCAAAACGATAGTAGAAGGATTTGTGGCGTACTTCGGCATCTGCCGCCGCCACTTCTTCATCGCCAATCGACTGCCTCGCCAGCAAGTGGTTCAGCGCGACCGGCGGGGTGATATAGCCCATTTCAAAGCCAATCAGGGTAATCATCCAGAAATGCACCGGTTCAATCCCATACTGGTAGGCCACCGGTGCCACCGTGGCAGAAATCAGGATGACCGCACCAAATGGGTCCATAATCATGCCGACCAGTACCATCACCAGTACAATCAGGCTAATCACAATAAAGGTACTACTGATATCGGTCGGGAAAGCTTCCATGATTTCAATCCGTTCCAGGAAGCCGCCGACACTGACCGATAAGGCCATCAAAATCACCAGTGCACCAATATGCCCCACGGTTTCACTAATGGAAATGTGCATCGACTTCCAGAAGCCAACCTCACGCTCCGGCTCGGACACCGCCACGCTATGATCCGCCGACATGCCAGTATCCTCAGTTGCAGTATGTACGCCATCGCGGTATTCCACACCACTGACTGCACTGGCGGTCGCCAGCGCCGGTTGCGATGAATCGGTATATTTTGCTGTCAGGCTTTCATCCCAATGACCTACTGGTGGAATTGGCGCCGGTTCATGCCGCAATTTATCAAACAGGACAATTAACAGCAGAATCACAGGCATCATCACCGGCGCGGTAAATTCGTTCAGGTTGGTGTCCAGCGCATATTTGTAGAACATCCAGATCAGCACGAAAATAATCACATACGGCACCACCGCACCCATGGCACGTAAAGATCGTGGTGCAGCCACAGCTGGTGAAGCAATCCGGAACTTACTTTTAGCAAAGAACAGCGATACCACCAGGAAAATTGTTGTAGTCAGCAGGAATACATACACGCCATAGTGGTACAGCACATCGGTGGTGACTTCCTTGTTTAAAGAGGCAACAACCACAATCAGCAGACATGGACGTAAGACTACCCCCATCGAACCAGATAAAGCCGTTGCTGCCAGGGCAAACTGACGGCGCCCGCCAGCATTCCAGACTTCTTTATAAATGATGGCACCGGCCGCGATCACGAAAATCCCCGAGGCACCGGTATAGGCTGTCGGTAATGCTGCACCAATCAGGATTAACCAGGTCAGGGTTTCGGGTGCCAGATTCCATGGCCGCATGATGTTCAGGAATTTATCCACCACACGGGTCTGTTTCAGCAGCATACCGGCCCAGATAAACAGCGCCAGATTCAGGAAGATGCTGGAGAATTCCACCAGCTGGCCCAGGTAAATCCCCTGCCCCATTGGATAATCCATGAAGAAGGTAAAGGCAATACCGGTAATAATGGCCATATAGGCATACAGCGGTACACTCAGGAAAGCCAGACCTAGACTGCCGCCTTCTCGCGTTGGTGCAGGCGGACGAACAAACTGCCATAAACTGATGAGGGTCAGCGCACTAAACAGGATCATCCACAACCAGTAAATGATCTGCATTTCACCGGTCATCGGCACCCCGGAATTCAGCACCGAACGATACTGGCTATAGGCCGAGAACGCCAGAAAGGCATTGGCCACGGTCATGCAGGTGGTATATATCCGATAATCAATTCGTGTGGCAGGCCCACGCAAACCAATATGATGGGTTTTTAAAGTGGCACTAATCGCGGCAAACACCACCATCAACACCAGCAGCAAGGCACGGTTTTCAGTACCAAATTTAAAGATGCCAAAGAAGGTGGTTTCTACACTGCGATAGGTGCGTAAACTTGGATGCGCCTGCATATGCTGCACAGCCTGATCATAAAACACATATTTTTCTTCACAGACCTGCTGCGCGGCCATAATTGAGGCACGCACATCCGATTCAGACGGGGTTCCAAAAATATCAGCAAATTCATCGGCCGCATTGGCTTTCATTTGTGCCTGCACCTGGCCGTCAATATCCGGGTTGCGGTCACAGTCAGGGGCACTTGGTTCAGCGCGCAAGAATGAATACTGCATACCGGTGGCAGGATCACCGTATAGACGTTCGCCCATACGCAACAGCTGGCCGTGAATCATCTCACCGGTTCCAATGATCAGCGTCAGCAGCAGCAGCACCAGAATCACAAAGGCAGAAATCCATTCTGTCCATATATATCTGAGCAGATCCAGTCCGGATCTGCGTTGTCCTTGATTTGACATATTTTTTCCTGTTTTTTTATTTTCGGAAACGGCAACAGGGCCGTATTTCGCGCATCCTGTAGCAAGCAGCCATCCTGCTGCTATTCAAATCTTGTTGTCATTCTTTTCGAATGTGCATCAAAGTACATTCATTTAAAATGACAATATTCATTTTCTTTTTGGTAGAAATGGTCAACTGGATCACTTTTTCAAGCTGTAGGTATAGATCAGGTAGACCATCGCCAATCCCGCACCCCAGATCACGCCCAGCAAATGTGCCTCGACCAGTACCGGGCTACCAATCAGCTCGGCCGTTTCCTTACTGCCAAAGGTATTTTCCCACAGCAGTTTGGCCAGAATCAGCAGCAATACCAGCGCAGCAAACCGGCGTTCTTGAGCATCAAGCAGATGCACTACTGCCACCGCCATATAGGCTCCATGCAGCACCCCAGACAGGCCGGCATAGGCTTCAATATGTGGAAACAGGACATAGAAACTGAAACTGATGGCCGGAGGTAATAGTAATAACAGGCTGACAAAATGCCAGGTTTTGACCCGCGGAAAAATAAAAGGCAAACAGGCAAAGGCCAGAATATTCAGCAGATAATGCACCCAGCCCACATGCACCCAATGCGCTGTCCACAAGCGCCAGAATTCTTGTAACAGAGCAGGACGCCAATAAATAAAATGATCCGCAAACACCTGCAAACAGGCCGCCAGCGACATAAACACGGCAATAAAAATAATTTTCTTACTGAAAAAATGAAGTGTCATGTCGTTGTCCCTGTTGAATCTTTTAAGTATAAAGCGTCCTCCTCGTAGCGACTATTTACAGATTGTTGAGTTCCGTATCTGGATCAGCGCTTGTATCTTCACCAAATAAATCATCCAGCTCAGACGCATTGTCCTGCTCATCCCAGAAACGGCTCATGCCATCATCGGCAGTACGTACCCCGGTATTTTCAGTCCAGTAACGGTCTGAAATCCCCTGCACCATGGTGGCAGCCATGCTGTCAATTAGCTTGAATTGCGGGTTAATTGGTTTTTCTTCGGTGCGTGCAGCCGCAAATGATTTTAGCGCATCACGAATCTTGGCATCATCGCCGCTGGCCTGCGCGGCCACTGCATACAGGGCATGCGACAGGCGCACACCTTTCTGCTCACCAATTTGCATCGACTGTTTCAGGGTCTGATACGGCTCCGGTTTGCCATCTCCCGCACCTGGCAACAAGGTCCAGATCACGGCACGGGTGGCTTGTGGTGCACCCCAGAATTTTTCATTGTTCAGACAGGTCATGCCACGCTCGACCACGGCAGCAATATCTTTAGGCACATGCACCGCACCGCCAGAGTTAATATCATTGGTCATGGCCTGTAAACCACTGATCATGCCAAGCAAATACACGGTCTGATCAATATCGCTGTTCATTTTCGGGCAGCCTTCACCCAGTGGTTTTCTGTATTTCTTTTCCCAGCGATTCTGGAATAACTGATAACCGGTATATTGGCGCTGTGCCGCAATAGCCGCCCAGCGTTTCTGTTCAATCCGGGCATCTTGCGCTTCACTGACCTGTCCGGCTTTTGACGCACGCAAATAACGCAGCTCGGCATCTAGGGCACGGTTTTCCGCACAGATACCGGCGGCTGAATACATCAGCACCGCAACCCGGGTCGGGTCTGCCCCCATATCTTTGGTGGCCATAATTGCAGGGGTCAAGGAATTGCCGCTGCTACAGACCATTTCGGCATCATCCATAGCCAGAATGGGAGGAACAATATGTTTTTCTGTAAAACCTAAAGCCACATTGGCACCGGTTTTCACCACTTGTGAACAGCCGGAAAGAAGTGTTGTTGTGAATGCAATAACCGCCACACCCTGGCAGATTTTTTGGACTTGCGACATTTTCCTGTCCTCTATAATTGTGTTTATGTCCATGGCAACAAACATATCAGATGCATTATCTGAATAAAAGAGCATTTACTCTAATCTGAGAGCTGTACTTTGACATGAAAAGCGGGCAAGAAAATTGACTGAATTTGCAGGAAAGCCAAATTTTAGGCAAAAAAAAGTAGCATTGCGACGGTTCAGCACATGCTACTTATTAACTGGAACCCAATTACGGGCATTTTATTGGTGCAATTCGTTCCTTCAGCAAGCTTCCTCATCATCCAGCCACAATTGAACACAATTGCGATGACCAGAAACATTCACGTGGCGATCACCCTGGCGATTTCCCTGTTTGCTGTTGGTGTCTTTAATATATCTGGATAATTTTCAAACACAAGAGGCTTTTGTCCAACAATCGGTATTTTTTGCCAATTTACCGTGACTGTGTAGGACAAATAAAATGGTAGACTTTATAAATTTATTTAAAATAAATACCTTATTTCTATATTAAAATATACAACTGTCTGACAATTAGATGGTTTTTGCCAATGTTTTTAAGGCTTTCCACTCTGCAAACGAAACTTGGTCACGCCAGATGACTGCAGATTTGACCGGTGCATGATGAAAATACAGCACCAGATACAGCTGATGATCCAGAATATGCTCGAGCAGACCGCGTTGAATCTTGGAGCCAGAATTAAACTGCAGACTCCACTCTGCCCCATCTAAATGCGCCAAGGCGGTTAATTGGGAGCGTCGCTGAAACCCGTAATAACTGACAGCCGCCAGGAGCAGACCTAGCAGCCAAAGCAGCGGATGTAATAATTGAAAACTTAAAACAGAAAATAGAATCAGCAGGCTCAGCTGAAACAGCAGCGCCAGACGGCTCGGTTTCAGCTGAAAGTCGCGCTTAGCCGTGGACATAGTGTTTTAATTTACGGATCAGCTCGCGCATTTCCGGACGTGGCGGTTCAGACACTTCCATAAACCAGTCCAGTAAATCCGGATCTTCCTGTTCAACCAGCGCCGCAAACGTGGCTTTTTCTTCCGGATCAGCGGTTAAATAATAGTTTTTCACATAAGGATCAAAGTAGACATCAATTTCCTTTAAACCGCGACGGGCACGATAAATCACTTTACGCTCTTCTAAGCTAATGTCTTCACTCATGGTTTGGTCCACATCATATTGATATCGCAATTAGTTTAACCCAGCCCAGAAAAAGTTTCGATGAATTTATCGGACTGACCAAAACCGCCAGCAAAAAGCCAGAAATGATGTTTCTGCACATTGTACTGCCGGCTCTGTTTGCTTTAGTTTCAAGGCATAAAAATAAGTGAAGGAACTCTAACCATGCAATCTGCTGCAATTCGCCCACTCAACAACATGTTGCCACGAAAATTATTTCAGAGTGAGCATGAGGCATTCCGTGATACAGTGCGCAAGTTTTATGAAAAGGAAGTTTTGCCGAATACGGAAAAATATGAACAGCAACAGCATGTAGACCGCGATTTATGGAACAAGGCCGGTGAACTGGGGCTGCTGTGTACCACCATGCCAGAGCAGTATGGTGGCTCCGGGGTAGATCGCCTCTACAGTATGATTCTGATTGAAGAACAGGCCTATGCCGGCGACTCGGCCACCGGCTTCTCGCTGCATTCCGATATTGTCGCCAACTATATTCATAATTTTGGCAACGAACAGCAAAAACAGTACTGGTTGCCGAAAATGGCGACAGGTGAAGTGGTCACCGCCATTGCCATGACCGAACCGGGCACAGGCTCAGATTTACAGGCAGTACGCACCACGGCATTTTTAGAGGGCGATGAATACGTCATTAACGGCTCTAAAATTTTTATTACCAATGGCTATTTATGCGATATGGCGATTGTGGTGTGTAAAACTGGCAATAGTGACAAAGGTTCTGCCAACCTGTCGCTGATTATGGTCGAGGCAGATCGTGCCGGTTTTAGCAAAGGTAAACCGCTGAATAAAATTGGTATGAAAGGTCAGGACACCTGCGAGCTGTTTTTTGACAATGTCCGGGTACCCAAAGAAAACCTGCTCGGCATGGAAGGCATGGGCTTTATCATGCTGATGAAAGAGCTGGCCTGGGAACGCATGATTGTGGCGATTATCTGCCAGGCTGGTGCCGAAGCAGCCTTTGCGCATACCCTGCAATACACCAAAGAACGTAAAGCCTTTGGCAAACCGATTGGCGCCTTTCAGAATACCCGCTTTAAACTGGCGGAAATGCGCACTGAAATTGATTTCTGCCGCGCCTATCTGGACCGGTGTATGGAACTGCAGCTCGAAGATCAGCTAAGTGTTGATGCAGCAGCGGCGGCCAAATACAAAATCTCGGAGCTGTTTTCCAAAGTGGTGGATGAATGTCTGCAATTGCATGGCGGCTATGGCTATATGCTGGAATATCCGATTGCCCGTGCGTATTTAGACAATCGCGCCAACCGGATTTATGCCGGTACCAATGAAATTATGAAAGAGCTGATTTCCCGCTCCCTATAACGCATTACAAGCGTAGAACCCGATATAAACAACAAGGAAGCTCAATTGAGCTTCCTTTGTTCATTGCACGATCATGATGATGTGTGCTTAAGACACCAGTTTAGGTTTACGTGCAGACTCACTGACTGCTTTACGGAACTTCAGCACCGGATCAGCAAATGAAGCCTGTTTTAAATCCTTACGGTCTTTCAGGTAATTATTGCTCACCCGCCAAGGCGCATGTTTACCCTGCTTTGGCATCACATTCGCGGCACGGGCAATATAACCCGAAGTTAAACTGCCCATCACAGTGTCTTCCATCAACTCTGAAGGATCACCTTCCGCAATCACTTCGGTATAGCCTTGCTGATCCATATGATTAATCAGACGGCAGATATAATCCGCAGCAATATCAACTTTTAAAGTCCAGGAGGCATTGATATAGCCAATAATCATGGCCATATTCGGCACATCGCTGACCATCACACCCTGATACAGCATATGTTTCGAGGTATCCAAAGGCTGATGATCAATGGTGGCTTTAACCCCGCCTAAAATCTGAATTTGCAGACCGGTAGCCGACACAATCACATCTGCGTCGAGATGTTTGCCAGATTTTAACTGGATGCCCTGTTCGGTAAAGGCTTCAATCTGGTCGGTTTCAACACTGGCCTGCCCTTCACGCAGCACTTTAAACAAATCTCCATCTGGCACCACACACAGACGCTGATCCCATGGATTATAGCTCGGGCTAAAGTGTTTCATATCCACTTTGCCTTTCAGCTGCATCTCAATTGACTTTAATAAAAATTTACGCAGCAGCTTCGGCTGTTTCTGTGCCAGCGCATACACACCGCGTTGCATACCAATATTTCGTGCCCGCGTCAGCTTATAAGCCAGCTCCTCCGGCAACACCTTGCGCATGTTGTTATAGATAAAATCTACCGATGGAATGGAAGCAATATAGGTCGGTGAGCGCTGCAGCATGGTGACATGCGCTGCACCGCCTTTGACCATTGCAGGCACCAAGGTAATAGCTGTAGCACCACTGCCAATAATCACCACTTTTTTACCAGAATAATCGAAGTTTTCCGGCCAATGCTGTGGATGAATAAAAGTACCTTTAAATGCCGACTGATTCGGGAAATCCGGCTGGAAGCCCTGATCATAATTGTAATAACCGGTACACCCCAGAACAAAATTGGCGATCCAGGTCTGTTTTTTGCCCTGTGCATTTTCAATCAGGACAGACCATTTCTGGGTCTGGCTATCATAATTGGCAGACAGCACCCGATGCTGGAAATGAATTTTGGATTTCAGTTGATACTCTGCAATCACTTCTGACAGATAGTTCTTAATCGAAGCGCCATCAGCCAGAATGCTGTCTTGCGTCCAGGGCTTAAAATTAAAGCCAAAGGTCGACATATCCGAATCGGAACGAATACCCGGATATTTAAATAAATCCCAAGTGCCCCCAAAGCTCTCACGACGCTCGATAATTTCAAAGGTGCGCTGCGGGCAGTGTTTGGAAAGATGCGCGGCCAGACCAATACCAGAGATGCCCGCACCCACAATCAGAATATCAACATGCTTGTCCATTTTGTTTTTATACCTGTTCAACGTTCTGTTTTTATTAAAGCACAAATTTGACAATACTCAATGTCAAGTTTAATAAAAAGCGATAAAATTTATATCAATTCGGGACACAACAGAAAAATTGTCTGACAACTGGCCATAAAAAAAAGGCCGGTTTAAAAAACCGACCTTTTTTAGAACAACTGAACTGCTCTTGCAAAATTATTTAACTTCGCGATCTACAAGTTCAACGTAAGCCATCGGTGCAGCATCACCTGCACGGAAACCCGCTTTAAGAACACGTAGATAACCGCCGTTACGTTCTTTGTAACGAGGGCCAAGAACGGTAAATAATTTACCAACAGTTGCTGCATTACGAGTACGAGCAAACGCCAAACGACGGTTTGCAACTGTATCGTTTTTAGCTAAAGTGATTAAAGGCTCAGCAACGCGGCGAAGTTCTTTCGCTTTAGGCAAAGTTGTTTTAATTAACTCGTGCTCAACTAAAGCATTGGTTAAGTTTTGGAACAACGCCTTACGGTGGCTGCTGGTACGGCCTAATTTCACACCACTATTACGATGACGCATGGTGAATAGTCCTACTTAATTAACGGCTACGATAAGCGAAGCGGTCGTCCATGCGGAGACTAGCTGGTGGCCAGTTCTCTAAACGCATGCCGAGCTGCAAGCCTTTCGATGCCAGAACATCTTTGATCTCAGTAAGCGATTTTTTACCCAGGTTAGGTGTTTTAAGTAACTCAACCTCGGTGCGCTGTACAAGATCACCAATGTAGTAAATATTTTCTGCTTTCAAACAGTTAGCAGAACGAACAGTAAGCTCTAGATCATCTACTGGACGAAGCAAAATTGGGTCAACTTCTTCACGAGGTTCTTGAGCCACAGGTGCCTGATCTTTCTGAAGGTCAACAAAGATTGCAATTTGTTGTTGCAAGATTGTTGCCGCTTTGCGGATTGCTTCTTCAGGGTCAACAGTACCGTTGGTTTCAAGATCAATGATCAGCTTGTCAAGGTCAGTACGTTGTTCTACACGCGCATTTTCTACGATGTAAGACACACGTTTGATCGGGCTATAAGAAGCATCTAACTGTAAACGACCCACTGGGCGAGTTTCGCCTTCAGGGAAACGTGAGTCAGATGTTTCATAACCACGGCCTTGAGCCACCTTCAAACGCATTTTTAACGCGCCTGATGCACTTAAAGTGCCGATCAAGTGTTCAGGGTTAACCACTTCAACATTGTGCGGTAAACGAAGGTCAGCTGCAGTAACGTCACCTGGACCTTGTTTTTCCAATGTCAAATAAGCTTCATTTTGATCGAATAGCTTAATAGACAATCCTTTCAGGTTCAGCAAGAGCTCGACGATGTCCTGCTGCAAGCCTTCTAAGGTACTGTACTCGTGCTCAACACCCTCAATTTCAACTTCAACCACAGCTGCGCCAGGTAAAGAAGAAAGAAGGATGCGACGTAAAGCATTACCAAGAGTATGACCAAAGCCACGCTCTAATGGTTCCAGAATAACTTTTGCCGAGGTCCCGCTAACCGCTTCGACCTTGATCGCTTGCGGAGTTAGAAACTCATTTGCAGTACGCGTCATTATTGCTACCTCAAGGATTATTTAGAATACAATTCTACAATCAAGCTTTCGTTGATTTCAGCAGGTAAATCAGAACGATCTGGTGCAGCTTTGAACGTACCTTCTAATTTAGCGTGATCAACTTCCATCCAAGAAGGGATACCACGTTGAGCAGCTAATTCAATTGCGTTTTTGATACGTAATTGTTGTTTAGCACCTTCGTGAACTGCGATCACGTCACCAGCTTTAACTTGGATAGACGCGATGTTAACACGACGGCCATTCAAAGTAATGCTACGGTGAGATACAAGCTGACGAGCTTCTGCACGTGTAGAACCAAAACCCATGCGATAAACGACGTTATCAAGACGGCTTTCAAGCAATTTCAACAAGTTTTCACCTGTCGCGCCTTTAACACGAGCTGCTTCTTTATAGTAATTACTAAATTGACGCTCTAAAACACCGTACATACGACGTACTTTTTGTTTTTCACGTAATTGTAGTGAATACTCAGATTGTTTGCCGCGCGCTTGGCCATGTTGACCAGGAGCTTTAGCGTGTTTTTTAGTTTTGACGTCAAATGGTTTAACGCCAGATTTTAGTTGCAGGTCTGTCCCTTCGCGGCGAGAGAGTTTGCATTTTGGACCAATATAACGAGCCATGAATGTTTCTCCTTACACGCGACGTTTTTTAGGTGGACGGCAACCGTTGTGAGGAATTGGAGTCACATCGGTAATGCTGTTAATTTTATAACCCACTGCACCTAATGCACGAACCGCAGACTCACGACCTGGACCAGGACCTTTTACAAGGACGTCCAAGTTTTTCAAACCGTAATCTAAAGCAGCTTTACCAGCAACTTCAGCAGCTACCTGAGCAGCAAACGGAGTTGATTTACGTGATCCACGGAAGCCTTGTCCACCTGAAGTGGCCCAAGCCAGTGCATTACCTTGACGATCGGTAATAGTCACAATGGTGTTATTAAAAGAAGCGTGAATGTGTGCAACACCTTCAGAGACGGTACGGGTGACCTTCTTGCGTGTGCGAGTATCTTTAGCCATCTTTTAGCTTCCAGAAATCTTATTTCTTAATTGGTTTGCGCGGACCTTTACGGGTACGTGCGTTAGTTTTGGTGCGTTGACCACGGACAGGCAAGCTGCGACGATGACGAAGACCGCGGTAGCAGCCTAAATCCATTAAACGTTTAATGTTCATGGAAATTTCGCGACGTAAGTCACCTTCGGTCGGAACCTTAGCAACTTCTGCACGAATCGCATCAAGCTGAGCGTCATCTAATTCACGGATCTTAGTGGTAGTAGCGATACCAGCAGCAGCTAAGATGTTCTTAGCAGTGTGGCGACCAATACCAAAGATGTACGTTAGAGAGATAACAGCATGCTTGTTATCCGGAATGTTTACACCGGCAATACGAGCCATTCAATTTTCTCCAAAAAGGCAGTTAAGATAATCAACCGCCCCACAAAAATCTTGAGGGGCGGATAATAACCTAATTAGCCTACTGAAATCAACAGGTCTTGATCAGATTAACCTTGACGCTGCTTATGACGAGGTTCTGCGCTGCAAATTACGCGGATAACCCCATTACGACGGATAACTTTACAGCTACCACAAATTTTCTTTACAGAAGCTTGTACTTTCATGATGAAACCTCTAAGTGCGCTTATCCCTTAGGATGAGCAGTCGTTTTTCTCATTAACGTTTGATTATCGTACTGGTGCGAGGTGAGATGTGCTTGAAGCTGAGCCATAAAGTCCATCACGACTACCACAACGATCAATAATGAGGTACCACCCAAATAGAATGGAATACCAAACGAGCTCTGCAATACCATCGGCATCAAGCAGACCACTGTGATATAAATCGAACCAATAAAGGTCAAACGATTGAGAATATGATCTAAGTAACGAGCAGTTTGCTCACCTGGGCGAATACCAGGCACATAAGCTCCGCTGCGTTTCAAGTTCTCTGACACTTCTTTCGGACTAAAAACTAGCGCGGTATAGAAATAACAGAAAAAGATAATTAACGCACCAAAGAGCACCAAATACAATGGCTGTCCAGGCGACAATACGAGTGCCAGATCTTGCAAGCTACGCTTGATAATCCCTGCATCAGGATCCGCACTTCCTACCCATTGACCCAGACTGGCCGGGAACAACAGCAGAGAGCTGGCAAAAATTGCCGGAATCACACCTGCCATATTAATTTTTAATGGCAAATGGGTTTGCTGTGCAGTAAACACACGACGACCTTGCTGTTTTTGAGCATAGTTTACCGGAATACGACGTTGCGCTTTCTCGATAAACACAATGGCTGCCAGTACCGCCAGTGACAACAGACCAAAAATCACCAGACCAATCAGGCTGGTTTGACCATTATCGACTGAAGATAGCGATTGCAAAATCAGATTTGGCAATCCGGCAACGATACCGGCGAAGATGATCATGGAAATACCATTGCCCACCCCACGTTCGGTAATCTGTTCACCCAACCACATCAGGAACATTGTACCCGCCACCAGCGAGGTGACTGCCGGAACGTAAAACGCAAGACCTGACGTCAAGGTAATCCCTTGACTGATCAGACCTGCACACATCCCGATTGCCTGTACTAAGGCAAGGAACAAGGTACCTTGGCGCGTATATTGATTAATCTTACGCTTGCCCTGCTCGCCTTCTTTCTTTAAAGCTTCCAGCGAAGGAACCACGGTTGACATCAGCTGCACGATAATCGACGCAGAGATGTAGGGCATGATCCCGAGAGCAAGAATCGACATTCGCTCTAATGCACCACCCGAAAACATGTTAAACAAACCCAGGATAGTACCTGAGTTTGCATTAAAAAGATTTTCAAGTGCGGCATTATTAATGCCTGGTACTGGAATATGCGCTCCTAGTCGAAATACCAATAACGCACCAATGAGAAACATCATTCGGCGAATAATTTCACGATATTTCACGTGAAATGGTTGGCCTTTCATCATATGTACATGACCTGAAGAACTAGGAGACATAGACACTGGAGATTACTCCTCGACTTTACCGCCAGCAGCTTCAACAGCAGCTTTAGCGCCTTTAGTCAATGCAACACCTTGAACAGTGAAAGCACGAGTAATTTCACCAGAAAGTACGATACGCGCACGGATCATGTCTTTACGCACAACGTTCGCCGCTTTTAAAGTTTCTAGGCTAACGATGTCGCCTTCAACTTTAGCAAGCTCAGATAAACGTACTTCAGCAGTTTTTAAAGCGATTTGGCTAGTGAAACCGAATTTAGGTAAACGACGATATAACGCAGTTTGACCACCTTCGAAACCTGGACGTACGCCACCGCTCTTACGTGATTTTTGACCTTTGACACCACGGCCACCAGTCTTACCTACGCCAGAACCGATACCACGGCCCAGACGACGGTTTTCACGTTTAGCACCTTCTGCAGGTGCAAGTTCATTTAAACGCAGAGTCATGGCTTATTCCTCTACACTAACCATATAGTAGACTTGGTTGATCATACCACGGTTAGAAGGCGTATCTTGCACTTCTACAGTATGACCAATACGACGCAGACCTAAACCTTTCAGGCAAAGCTTGTGATTTTTCAAGCGGTGCGATGCAGATTTAGTCTGGGTAACTTTAATCGTTTTCATGATTGATTACCCTTGAATTTGTTCTACAGTCAGACCACGTTTCGCAGCGACTTTCTCAGGAGAAGTCATATCACGCAGACCGTTGAAAGTCGCGTTTACTACGTTCGCAGCATTTGTAGAGCCATAACATTTTGTTAATACGTTACGCACGCCAACAGCCTCTAGAACTGCACGCATAGCGCCACCAGCAATTACACCAGTACCTTCAGAAGCAGGTTGCATGTAAACGCGGCTTGCACCGTGACGAGCATGAATAGGATGCTGAACAGTACCGTCAACAAGGTCAACAGTAATCATGTTGCGACGAGCAGCTTCAAGTGCTTTAGAAATAGCAGCTGGAACTTCACGCGCTTTACCACGACCAAAACCTACGCGACCATTACCGTCACCCACAACAGTTAATGCTGTGAAAGAGAAGATACGACCACCCTTAACAACTTTGGCAACACGATCAACGGCTACCAGCTTTTCAACAAGACCTTCGTTTTGTTCAACTTTAGCCATGATTAGAACTCCAAGCCGTTTTCACGAGCAGCATCAGCCAAGGCTTTGATACGACCATGATATTTAAAACCAGAACGGTCAAATGCAACTTTAGTTACACCAGCTGCTTTCGCACGTTCTGCGATTAAAGCACCAACTTTCTTGGCAGCTTCAACGTTACCAGTTGTACCAGCACGTAAAGTAGCATCTAAAGTAGAAGCTTGCGCTAAAACTTTGCCACCATCTGCTGAGATAACTTGAGCATAGATGTGACGCGGAGTGCGGTTTACACACAAACGAGTCGCACCCAATGCACGGATGTGCAAGCGTGTGCTTTTCGCACGACGCAAACGGGATTGTTTCTTTTCGTTCATAAGAACCTCGCGCCTTATTTCTTCTTAGCTTCTTTACGAAGTACAACTTCGTCAGAATAACGAACACCTTTACCTTTATATGGCTCTGGTGGACGGTAACCACGGATCTCAGCTGCTACCTGACCTAATAATTGCTTGTTAGCAGATTTCAGGATGATTTCAGTTGCAGTAGGAGTTTCTGCAGTTACACCTTCAGGAAGGCTGTAATCGATTGGATGAGAGAAACCAAGGTTAAGGTTAACAACAGTACCTTTAACCGCAGCTTTATAACCAACACCGATCAGTTGTAACTTACGTTCGAAACCTTCGTTCACACCTTTTACAAGGTTGTTTAATACAGCGCGAGCAGTACCAGCTTGCATCCAAGCGTCTTTCGACTCTTTTACTGGAGCAACTTGAAGAGTACCATCTTCCTGTTTTAGCTCGACCAGCGCATGCAGGTTGAAAGACAATGTACCTTTGCTGCCTTTCACTTCGACCTGCCGGCCGTTCTGAGTAACTGTTACACCGTTAGGTACAGTTACTGGGGCTTTAGCCACACGAGACATGAGGAATCACCTATTAAGAAACAAAAGCAATAACTTCACCACCAACGCCCGCAGCACGTGCAGCGCGATCAGTCATGATGCCTTTGCTTGTAGAAACAATTGCAATACCTAAACCTTGCTTAACGCTTGGAAGTGCATCTTTACCGCGATACTGACGTAGACCAGGACGGCTTACGCGTTTCACAGTTTCGATAACTGGTTTGCCTTCGAAATACTTTAATGTCAAAGTAAGAGTTGCTTTGCCTTCAACGTCAGCAACTTCTACATTGGCAATGTAACCTTCTTGTTGAAGTACGTTTGCAATCGCAACTTTCAACTTAGAGTTAGGCATAGAAACAGTTTGTTTCTTCGCCATTTGTGCGTTACGAACACGAGTTAACATGTCGGCAACGGTATCTTGCATACTCATTCTAGTCGCTCCTTACCAGCTTGCCTTAACAACGCCAGGTACATCACCTTGCATTACTGTGTCACGTAATTTGTTACGGCTTAAACCGAACTTACGGAAGTAACCATGAGGACGACCAGTTAAACCACAACGGTTACGAAGACGCACTGGAGACGCATTACGTGGTAATGCTTGTAACTTCATCATCGCTTCGAAACGCTCTTCGTCGCTTGCATTTACGTTTGCAATAACAGCTTTTAATTCAGCACGTTTTGCAGCGTATTTAGCAACAGTAGCTTCGCGTTTCAATTCGCGATTAATCATACTTTTCTTAGCCATATCGACCTCTTATTTGAACGGGAAGCCGAATGCACGCATAAGCGCACGGCCTTCGTCATCGGTGCGAGCAGTCGTAGTGATGGTAATATCCATACCACGAATACGATCAATCTTATCGAAATCGATTTCAGGGAAAACGATTTGTTCTTTAAGACCCATAGAGTAGTTACCACGACCATCAAATGATTTCGCAGAGAAACCACGGAAGTCACGGATACGAGGGATCGCGATAGAGATCAAACGGTCTAAGAATTCGTACATGCGTTCGCCGCGTAAAGTAACTTTACAACCAATCGGCCAACCATCACGGATTTTAAAACCTGCGATAGATTTACGAGCTAACGTAAGAACTGGTTTTTGACCAGCGATAGCTTGCATATCAGAAAGAGCACCATCAAGGAGTTTCTTGTCAGCTGCAGCTGCACCAACACCCATGTTGATAGTGATTTTAGTGATGCGAGGGATCTCCATCACATTCTTAATGCCCAATTGTTCTTGTAATTGAGCTTTAAGTTCGTCGTTGTAACGTGTTTTAAGTCTGGCCATTGCCTATTTCAACCTATTACTTCGCTACCGCCACTGATTCACCATTTGATTTGTAAACGCGAGTTTTCACGCCGTCAATCGTTTGGTAACCAACACGGTCAGCCTTTTGGGTTGTAGCATTAAAAATTGCCACGTTTGAAATATGAAGCGAAGCTTCCTGAGTTACGATGCCGCCTTCAGCGCCAGTAACACGGTTCGGCTTTTGATGCTTCTTAACCAGGTTAAGGCCTTCAACCTTAACGCGGTCATTAGAAACTGACAAAACAGTACCCTGTTTGCCTTTTTCTTTACCTGCGATCACGATTACTTGATCGCCTTTTTTAATCTTAGCCATGATTGCCTCTTATAGAACTTCAGGAGCCAATGAAATAATTTTCATGAACTGTTCAGTACGAAGTTCACGAGTCACTGGTCCGAAAATACGAGTAGCAATCGGCGCTTTGTTGTTGTTCAAAATAACGGCTGCGTTATCGTCGAAACGAATCACAGAACCATCTGGACGACGGATACCGAATTTTGTACGTACAACTACAGCATTCATCACGTCACCTTTTTTAACACGTGCGCGTGGAATTGCTTCTTTTACAGTAACTTTAATAATGTCGCCAACAGAAGCATAACGACGATGTGAACCACCAAGTACTTTAATACATTGTACGCGGCGAGCACCACTGTTGTCTGCTACGTCGAGCATCGTTTCGGTTTGAATCATTGCCCTACTCCAAAACCGAGCATCACCGGTCACAATTTCGAAAGGCTCAAAGAGTACTCGAAATTGACCGATGATGCAACAAGAACGTTAATTACTCAGCAGCTGCTTCAACAACTTCAACTAGAGTCCAAGACTTAGTTTTAGACATTGGGCGGCTTTCTTTAATGGTTACAACATCACCAGCTTTCGCTGTGTTGTTCTCATCATGAGCATGTAATTTTGTTGAACGGCGGATTAATTTGCCATACAACGGGTGTTGAACTTGGCGTTCAATAAGCACAACAATAGACTTGTCCATTTTGTCGCTTACAACTTTGCCAGTTAACGTGCGGACTGTTTTATCACTCATTGTCCGTTCCCCTGTTTTTCGGTAAGGAGGGTCTTAATACGAGCAATAGTTTTACGAGCGACTTGCACTTCGTGCGACTTGCCCAATTGACCAGTTGCTTTCGCCATACGAAGACGGAATTGGTTAAGCTGTTGCTCATCAAGCAAAGCTTTCAACTCTTCTACCGACTTTTCACGTAGATCTTTAGTTTTCATTACATTACCGTCCGAGTCACGATAGTGGTTTTAAACGGAAGTTTAGCAGCAGCAAGCTTGAATGCTTCAGTTGCTAATTCATCGTTCACACCTTCCATTTCGTACAGGATCTTACCTGGTTTGATTTCGCAAACCCAGTATTCCACGTTACCTTTACCGTTACCCATACGAACTTCTAATGGTTTTTCAGTAATTGGTTTGTCCGGGAATACACGGATAAAGATCTTACCACCACGTTTAACACGACGGCTGATTGTACGACGCGCAGCTTCGATCTGACGCGCAGTCATACGACCACGTTCAGTCGCTTTAAGTGCGATAGAACCGAAAGATACAGTGCTACCACGGTGCGCTAGACCAGTGTTACGGCCTTTTTGAACCTTACGGAACTTAGTACGTTTAGGTTGCAACATGGATTATTCTCCTTTTTCAGCAGAACGATCATTGCGACGACCACGACGCTCTTGACCTTCACCACGACCGCGACCGCGTTTAGCTGGACGTTCTTCAGCTGGAGCTGGGTTCATGACTTGTTTCATGCCGCCCAAGATCTCACCACGGAAGATCCAAACTTTAACACCAATCGTACCGTAAGTCGTTTCAGCACGCATAGTCGCGTAGTCGATGTCCGCACGAAGTGTATGTAGAGGTACACGACCTTCACGATACCATTCTGTACGAGCGATCTCAGCACCGCCTAAACGGCCAGAAACTTCAACTTTGATACCTTTGGCACCAGCACGCATAGTGTTTTGAACCGCACGCTTCATAGCACGACGGAACATTACACGCTTTTCTAATTGAGAAGCGATTGCTTCAGCAACCAGACGTGCGTCTAAGTCTGGACGATCGATTTCGTTGATGCTTACTTGCGCTGGAACACCCATAATGTTGGTAAGTTCGCGCTGTAATTTCTCAATGTCTTCGCCTTTTTTACCGATAACGATACCAGGACGAGCAGTGCTAATAGTTACTTTAGCAGCGCCTGTCGGACGTTCGATAAGAATATTGCTTACCATTGCGTTCTTAAGTTTTTTAGTTAAAAACTCACGAACTTGAAGGTCTTTAAGCAAGTATTCAGCGTATTGTTTCGGATTCGCATACCAGTTAGCGTTATGACGTTTCACAACACCTAGGCGGATACCGATTGGATGAACCTTCTGACCCATATCAAACCCCTACCTTAACGGTGATGTGACAAGTACGCTTAGTAATACGATCTGCACGGCCTTTAGCACGTGGCATAATACGTTTCAGGCTCATGCCTTCATCAACGTAGATCGTAGAAACTTTAAGGTCGTCTACATCTAAACTGTTATTGTGTTCAGCATTTGCAATTGCAGATTCCAACGCTTTTTTAACCAGTACAGCAGCTTTTTTGTTGCTGAAGTTCAGGATGTTAAGCGCATGCGCAACAGATTTGCCGCGAATAAGGTCTGCAACCAAACGTGCCTTTTGTGCCGAGATAGCGGCACCGCGTAATTTAGCAGTTACTTCCATCATAGCACCTATTAACGTTTAGACTTCTTGTCAACACCGTGACCACGATAGGTACGAGTTGGCGCGAATTCACCTAGTTTATGGCCAACCATGTGTTCAGTAACGATTACTGGAACGTGGTTACGACCATTGTGTACAGAAATTGTTAGACCAACAAAATCCGGAAGAATCATCGAACGACGCGACCAAGTTTTGATCGGCTTACGAGAGTTGCTCGCAACAGCCGCTTCAACCTTAGCGAACAAGTGCGCATCGACGAATGGGCCTTTTTTCAATGAACGAGGCATTAGTCAGATTCCTTTACTTGTTACTTAACGCGACGGTCGCGAATAATCATCTTAGTCGTACGCTTGTTGGTACGTGTCTTGTACCCTTTAGCTTTTTGACCCCATGGGCTTACAGGTTGAATACCTTTGTTACGCCCTTCACCACCACCGTGTGGGTGGTCAACCGGGTTCATCGCCATACCACGTACGGTAGGACGAACGCCACGCCAGCGTGAAGCACCTGCTTTACCAAGTGAACGCAAGTTGCTTTCTGAGTTAGAAACTTCACCCAATACAGCACGACATTCAACGTGTACTTTACGCATTTCACCAGAACGTAAACGAACGATAGCGTAAGAACCGTCACGACCCAACAACTGAACTGAAGTACCAGCTGAACGAGCTAACTGCGCGCCTTTACCGATTTTAAGTTCGATGTTGTGAAGAGTAGAACCGATAGGCATGTTGCGAAGTGGCAAGCAGTTACCTGGACGAATTGGAGCATCGTTACCAGACTGTACTTTATCACCAGCACGTAAGCCTTTAGGCGCAATAATATAACGACGTTCACCGTCAGCATACTTCAGCAGTGCGATGTGTGCAGTACGGTTAGGATCGTATTCAATACGCTCAACTACAGCAGGAACGCCGTCTTTGTTACGTTTGAAGTCAACGATACGGTAGTGCTGTTTGTGGCCACCACCAACGTGACGAGTCGTAATGTGACCGTTGTTGTTACGACCACCAGTACGTTTTTTAGCTTCTACCAACGGAGCATATGGCGCGCCTTTGTGAAGGTGATCATGAACCACTTTCTCTACAAAGCGACGTCCTGGAGACGTTGGCTTACATTTTTGAATAGGCATAATTTTCGTCCTTATTCCGCTGCGGTTTCAGCGGTATCGCCCAAGTCAGCCATTTCAACATCTTGGCCAGCTTTCAGGGTGACGTATGCTTTTTTAACATCAGAACGACGTCCGATAGTTTTACCAAAGCGTTTAGTCTTACCTTTAGTGATAGTCGTGTTAACTTTAACAACTTCTACACCAAATAATTGTTCCACTGCTTTTTTGATTTCAAGCTTGTTTGCATTTAATGCAACCTTGAACACTTGAACACCAGCAGTTTCACCTAAAACTTGTGCTTTTTCTGAGAATACAGGTCCTTGTAGGACTTGATATAAACGTTCGTTGTTCATCCGAGTTCTACCTCAATTTTCTTAGCAGCAGCAACAGACATTACAACTTTATCGAACGCGATCAAGCTAACAGGATCGATTGCAGTAGCGTCAACCACATCAACGTGTGGAAGGTTGCGAGCTGCAAGGTATAGATTCTCATCTACAGCTTCAGTAACGATCAATGCGCGAGTTGCATTCAAGTCGTTCAGTTTTGCAAGCAATGCTTTAGTTTTAGGCGCTTCAACAGCAAACTCTTCAACTAATACAAGACGATCTTGGCGAACAAGTTCAGCTAAGATACATTGCATTGCACCGCGGTACATCTTACGGTTCACTTTTTGAGACCAGTCTTGTGGACGAGCAGCAAAAGTTTTACCACCGCCAACCCAGATTGGGCTACGAATAGAACCAGCACGAGCGCGGCCAGTACCTTTTTGACGGAATGGTTTTTTACCACCGCCAGAAACGTCTGCACGTGACTTCTGAGCTTTAGAACCTTGACGACCACCAGCTAAGTAAGCTGTAACAACTTGGTGTACAAGCGCTTCGTTAAATTCACGGCCGAAAGCTACTTCAGACAATTCAACAGCAGAGCCGGAAACAGTTTTTAAATTCACGTTATTTCCCCTCAGGCCTTGATAGTAGGACGAACAGTTACGTCGCCACCAGTAGCACCAGGAACCGCGCCTTTAACAACTAGAACTGAACGCTCTGTGTCGATTGCAACGATTTCAAGACCCTGTGTAGTTACGCGTTCAGCACCTAAATGGCCAGCCATTTTTTTGCCTTTGAATACGCGACCAGGAGTCTGGTTTTGACCTGTAGAACCTAGAACACGGTGAGAAACAGAGTTACCGTGAGTAGCGTCTTGAGTACGGAAGTTCCAACGCTTAACACCACCTTGGAAACCTTTACCTTTAGATGTGCCAGTTACGTCAACGATTTGACCAACTGTGAACAAATCTACAGTAAGCGTACCACCAACTTCACGACCTTCAAGCTCAGCTTCTGTAACGCGGAATTCTTGAACCAGACGACCAGCAGCAACACCCGCTTTCGCAAAGTGACCTTTCTGAGCGTTAGTTACGCGAGATTCGCGACGTTCACCAGTAGTGATTTGAATCGCTTGATAACCATCAGTTTCAAGCGTTTTGATTTGTGTGATGCGGTTAGGATCAACCTCAATCACTGTAACAGGTACAGAAACACCAGCATCTGTAAAGATACGGGTCATACCGCACTTGCGACCGACTAAACCAATAGCCATGTGCATAAACCTCTAAAAAAGCGGCTTAATTAACTTAGAGCGTTAATTAACCGAAAGCCTTAACCCAATGCGATCTGAACATCAACACCAGCTGCAAGATCTAATTTCATCAATGCATCTACAGTTTTGTCTGTAGGTTGAACGATATCGATCAAACGTTTGTAAGTGCGGATCTCATATTGGTCACGCGCATCTTTGTAAACGTGCGGTGATGTAAGAACGTTGAAGCGTTCGATGCGAGTAGGCATCGGGATTGGACCACACACTTGTGCGCCAGTACGCTTAGCGGTTTCTACGATCTCTTGAGCAGATTGATCAATTAAACGGTGATCAAAAGACTTAAGACGGATACGAATTCTCTGGTTAGACATACCAGTTAACTCCAAGCCAAAATATATAAAGAATCACTCTTGACGCATCTCACCCCACTAATAAAGGCAAGTGTCAAGAGCAGTGAAATATCACTAAGGTCGTGATCGATGCCACGACTGTAACGATAGTTAACCACTTTCTTCGCGGTTAACCCCCTTAATATCAAAGGGTCGCCCATTATAACGATTGTTTAATGCATAAGCAAATCCTTTTGTGGCTTTTTACATCATTTTTCAAATATTTCGACAAATCAATTGTTTAATAATTATACAGCCTGCCGCTGCGCTGCAGTTTGCTGTAATACATAATCTATCGCCTGATTTAATATCTGATTTCCTTGAATAAATTTATTTTTATTAGCGCGCTGCAGCTGCTCTACCGATTGCACATAAGGTCCCTGAAACAGGGCCAGCTCTTCTTCATCTTCCAGGAATAATTGCAGGCTTTCTGGCGTGGTTTCCGGGTGAAACTGAAAGCCCAGTACATTTTTGCCAATCTGATACATCTGATTGCGACAGGCATCATTTTCGGCCAGATGCACAGCCCCTTTGGGAATCTCGAAGCTTTCACTGTGCCACTGCATGACATTAAACTGCTCCGGCAACTGAAAATAGTCTGGTGGCACATGACTAACCTTGCGTACCTCGTGCCAGCCCAGCTCCTGTACAGGACTGCGACTGACGGCCGCGCCCAGCGCATTGGCGATCAGTTGCCCACCCAGACACAGACCAATGGCCGGTTTTCCCATGGCCAAATAACGCCTGAGCCAGCGTTTTTCCATTTTTAACCAGGGGAAATTGGCTTCATCATTAACGCTCATGGTGCCGCCCATGACAATTAACAAATCGACCTCCTCGATCTGCGGCAGCGCTTCAATATCCAGCGCTGAATCAACCGGCAAGGCAAAAAATTCTGTGGCACTGATCTCTGCATTTAACCGTTTTAAATGCGTATAACAACTTCCAAATCCTTCACCAGCAATATGCTGAAAATAATGTACTTTTAAATGCGACGCCATGCGCTGAAACCTGTTGTTGTAGCTATGCTTTTAGGTTTTGCAAAAATGAAGCCAACTTTAGCGCTGAGTGCTCAAAGTCAAATAAATACAGCCAGATATGGCACAACTGATCCTTTTCTCTTAAGCTAAATTCAATTGATTGTCCTGATTTGAGCGAAGTCGTGAAAAAAAATCCGCAAACCGAACTGATTCATGCACCACGAAAAGCCCCTCAACTGATTTCTACGGTTCAACCTCCCCTCTATCGTGCATCGACGATTATTTTTAACAACACCGATGCACTGTTTAATCGCCACTGGACCGATGCCTATGACTATAGTTATGGCACGCACGGCACGCCGACGACCTTTACTTTAGGTGATCACATCGCGCAGATCGAAGGCGGCCTCTATCACCTGCTGGCGCCGAGCGGCCTTTCTGCGATTAATCTGGTCAATTCCTGCTTGTTAAGCCAGGGTGATGAGGTCTGGGTTCCGGACAATATTTATGGTCCGAATATGGAGCATCTGCGTAATCTGCAGCAGCGTTATGGCATTGCCGTCAAGGTCTATAACCCGTTGGAGGTAGAAAGCTTTAGCCCAAGCGATAAAGCCAAACTGTTATGGCTCGAAGCGGCTGGTTCGGTGACACTGGAGTTTCCGGACTTAATTGGTCTGGTAAAAAAAGCCCAAGCCCATAATATTTTGACTGCGCTGGACAATACCTGGGGCGCTGGACTGGCCTTTAATGCCTTTGATTTTGGCGAGGACCACTTAAGCGTAGATCTGACCGTGCATGCGCTAACCAAATATCCAAGCGGGGGTGGCGATATTTTAATGGGCTCGGTGGTGACGCGTGACCAGAAGCTCCATCATCAATTATTCCGGATGCATGCCATTCAGGGGATTTGTGTCAGCGGAGATGATACGGCGCAAATCCAGCGCAGTCTGGCCTCCATGCAGCTGCGTTACCAGCAACAGTCACAATCAGCACTGACCTTGCTGAACTGGCTAAAACAGCAAAAAGAGCTGGTTCAGGTCCTGCATCCGGCTGATCCGGACAGTGCCGGTCATGCATACTGGAAAGACATCTGCAAGGAGGGTCACAGCGCCGGACTGGTTAGTGTGATTTTTGATGCGCAATACAATTTAAACGATATTCGAGCATTCTGTGATGCATTAACCCTGTTCAAGCTGGGCTTTAGCTGGGGGGGACCGGTCAGCCTGGTAATGCTGTATAACCTTAAAGAGATGCGTGTGCTTGAGCATAAACACCTAAAACAAGGTTTGCTGGTGCGTTTCTGTATAGGACTGGAACATCCGGATGATTTAATTCAAGATATAGCGCAAGCATTACAACATTTAAAGCAGCATAAAAACGAATAACAACGAGGATCAGTACAGTATGGGTACACCAATTACCATTGCCAAAAAAACCCGTGATACCACACAAGCGATAGTCTTACATTCCCAGTTTGCCAACCGGCATGGCCTGATTGCCGGTGCAACCGGTACCGGTAAAACTGTGACCTTAAAAGTCCTGGCAGAAAGTTTTTCCCGCATTGGTGTCCCAGTCTTTCTGGCCGATGCCAAAGGCGATGTTTCCAGTCTGGCACAGGCTGGTTCCAGCAATCCCAAATTTGATGAACGGATTAAAAGCCTTGGCATTGACAGTATCCCCTTTGCTGCCTCGCCGGTGGTGTTCTGGGATTTATTTGGTGAACAGGGCCATCCAATTCGCACCACCATCTCCGAAATTGGCCCCCTGTTGCTAGCCCGGATGCTGAATTTAAATGACACTCAGGAAGGTGTATTGTCAGCGGTGTTTCGGATTGCCGATGATCAGGGCCTCCTGCTGATTGACTTTAAAGACGTGAAAGCCATGCTCAGCTATGTCAGCGAACATGCGGCAGAGTTAAAGGCCGACTATGGCAATTTATCTCCGGCCAGTCTGGGCGCGATTCAGCGCAATTTACTGGCACTGGCCGATCAGGGCGGTGATCTGTTTTTTGGCGAGCCCAGCCTGAATATTCTGGATTTCATGCAGACCGATGCTCAGGGACACGGCAACATCAACCTGCTGGCTGCAGACAAGTTGATGCACACCCCGAAACTGTATGCGACCTTTTTATTGTGGATGCTGTCAGAGCTGTTTGAACAGTTGCCGGAAGTCGGTGATATGGACAAACCCAAACTGGTGTTCTTCTTTGATGAAGCGCATTTACTGTTTGACAATGCCAGCCCGGCCCTGCAGGAGAAAATTGAGCAGGTAGTCCGCCTGATTCGCTCCAAAGGGGTTGGAATTTATTTTGTCACCCAGAATCCGCTGGATTTGCCTGAAAGTGTACTGGGACAGCTCGGCAACCGGGTGCAACATGCCTTACGCGCCTTTACCCCCAAAGATCAGAAAGCGGTCAAAACCGCGGCTGCAACCTTCCGTGCCAATGCGGAATTTCAGGTGGAACAGGCCATTACCGAACTGGCGGTCGGTGAAGCCCTAATTAGCTGTCTGGATGAACAAGGCACGCCGCAGATTGTAGAGCGCGGCTGGGTGATGCCACCCTACTCCTCGTTTAGCCCGATTAGCCCTGAACAGCGCAAGGCACTGATGAGCCAGAGTATTGTCGCCGGTGTATATGAGCAGAGTCTGGACCGGGACAGTGCCTATGAAATGCTGCAACAGAAAGTAGCGGAACGTCAGCAACAGGCTGAACAGGCCGCGCTCGAACAGCAACGCGCCAAAGAACAGGAAGCTTTAGCCAAGCAGCAAGCCAAAGAACAGGCTGCTTTGGCCAAACAGCAGGCGCGGGAACAGGAACGTCTGGCCCGCGAACAGCAAAAAGAAGCTGAACGCACTGCACGACAGCGTGAAAAGCTGACTCAGGATATTGTCGGCACCTTTGCCAAGAGTGCAGCCCGAACCTTAGGCGGCAGCACCGGACAGAAAATTGTCCGCGGATTATTAGGCTCCCTGTTTGGCCGAAAATAATCAAAAAACCGATAGGAACAGCTTTCATTATGGGATATTTTTATATCCCATAATTTTTTTATGGTTTTTTAAAAACAGTGCTTGCACTGGCGTTTTGTAAAATGTATTTTAAATACATCTTATAAATAACCAGCCATGAGAGATCAGCCATGACTCCACAGCAAATTGACCTTGTAAAAGCAACTGTTCCTGTTCTACGTGAAAATGGTGTGGCCCTGACCAGCTATTTCTATAACCGCATGTTGGGGAATAATCCGGACCTTAAAGAAACCTTTAACCTGGGTCATCAACGCAGTGGTGCGCAGGCGCAGGCACTGGCAGGTGCGGTACTGGCCTATGCAGAAAATATTGAAGATCCATCAGTACTGGCGCCAGTAATTGAACTGGTCGCACACAAGCATGTCAGTCTGAATATTCAAGCTCCGGACTATAATATTGTCGGTGAAAACCTGCTGCACTCCATCAGCGAAGTGCTGAATATTTCCATGGATGATCCACTGATTGATGCCTGGGCCGCCGCGTATGGCCAGCTTGCAGAAGTGTTTATTAATACCGAACGTGCCATTTACGAGCAGCATCAGCAAACTCAAGGCAGCTGGTTAGGCTGGCGTAATTTCAAAATCGCCAAGAAAGTGGTAGAAAGCGACGAAATTACCTCGTTCTACTTTGAACCGGTCGATGGTGGTGCCTTACCAAAATATGAAGCCGGCCAATACATTTCAGTACGTGTTTTTGTCCCTGAACTGGACCTGAAACAACCACGTCAATACACGCTGTCAACCAGCCCGCAGCAAGACTACTTACGTATTTCAGTGAAACGCGAACCGGGTAATGGCGCCGACAAGATTGCAGGCTGGGTATCTAATGCGCTGCATCAGCTGCCAGAAGGTGCAGAACTTGAAATTTCAGCGCCAACAGGAAACTTCTACCTGATCGACAGCAACAAACGTAATGTGTTCATTAGTGGCGGTGTTGGCTTAACCCCAATGATTGCGATGCTGAACCAGCTGGTGACTTTAGATGTGCCACAACCGGTGACCTTCATTCATGCTTGCCGCAGCAAACAGGTACATGCCATGAAACAGCATATTCAGGACATCAAGGCGAAGTATCCACGTATTCATACCTTTACAGCCTATGAATTCCCGAATACCGAAGATGTGTTAGGTCAGGATTATGATGTGGCCGGTCGTCTGGACCTGAGTACCATGGATGCTGCCTTATTACCGGAAAATGCCGATTACTACCTGTGCGGCCCAATGCCATTCATGGCCGAGCAGCAAAAAGCCTTACTGGCACGTGGTATTAAAGCCGAACAAATTCATAGTGAAGCGTTTGGTACGGGTGGTGTACGTCACTAAAACCCCACACGTGTAAAACATAGGAGGGCTAGTCTGCTTATGGTAGACTAGCCTTCATGTATTTCAACTTTGAAAAAATATTTGTGCGATCATGCAATTAAATAAATTCACCGACTATGCATTACGTATTCTGCTGTATATCTCCCCACCGCGAGATCTGCCGTATACGATTGCGGAAATTGCGCAGGATTTGCATGTTTCCCAAAACCATCTGGTTAAAATTGTGCATTTCATGGGCAAACAGGAATGGCTGATTACCACCCGTGGTAAAGGGGGCGGCCTGCGTTTAAATCCGGATGCACGGGACCTGAAGCTGGGCCAGATCGTGCGTATCTTGCAACGTGAAACCCAGATTGTGGAATGTAATACCCCGCCGTGCGTGCTGCGCAGCCGCTGTGGCTTAAAAGGCATTTTAGATCAGGCGCTGGAACAGTTTTATCAGAGTCTGGACCAGTACACCCTGTCCGACGTATTAGATACTCCTGCACCGGCACAGTGGAGCACACAATCGCCGATTCAGCTGATCAATCTCCAAGTCAGCTAACTTTTGCACACGGCTACAGCAAAGTTCGCGTGTCTGCGCGAGTTGATCTATAATACCGCTTTGTAAAAGCAGTGATGAAGTTAAGTTATGCACCATAGCAGAGGAAAATCGAAAAACACTAAGGCCGCTAATGCGCCGAAGCAAAAGATTAGCTATGAGAAAAAGGCTGATCCTGCGATTACCGAATATGCCGTTCGTGCCCTGAACTGGCTACGTAAAGCCGAATTCCTGATGAGTGCACCAAAGCTGAATCTCTGTGTAGAAGATAGCGGCTATGAGGTGGCCTTTGCCGGACGTTCCAATGCTGGCAAATCCAGTGCGATTAATGCCCTCACCAACCAGAAACAGCTGGCACGTGCCTCGAAAAAACCGGGCCGTACCCAGATGATCAACTTCTTTAGTCTGGGCAATCCAGAGCAGCGTCTGGTCGATTTACCGGGTTATGGTTATGCCGCAGTACCTGAATCAATGAAAATTGTCTGGCAAAAAGAGCTGGAAAACTACCTGATTCATCGCAAGAGCTTACAGGGTCTGGTCTTGCTGATGGATATTCGCCATCCGCTGCAGCATTTTGATGTGATGATGCTGGAATGGGCTTATTCTCGTCATCTGTTTGTGCATGTTTTGCTGACCAAATCCGACAAGCTGAATCGTGGCCCGGCCAATAAAGTCCTGCTGGAAGTAAAACAGCAGCTGAAAAAGATGAAGCTGGATTTCTCGATTCAACTGTTCTCCTCACTCAATCGTCAGGGTCTGGAAGAACTGGCCAGTGTAATGGCCGGTCGTCTGAACTTTACCCTGGAACAATCGCAGCAGTTTGATCTGGCCAGCATTCCGGAAGCCACGGCAGATGAACTGGAAGCAGAAGAGCTGCCGGATACAGAAGCTGTTGAACAGCTGACTGAAACGGCCGCCAAAGAACCATAAGCTTTGCAACAACTCAAAACTGTCTGACAATAATTTACATCTATTGATATTGGAATGTCCCCTATTGCTAGTTTCAATGGGGGATATTTTTTTCATACTCATGCTGAGCATAATTTGAACCGCATCACATTTTAGAGGTGCAATACAGCATGAAAAAACTCCTCGCACGTTTTCGCCGTGCTGCCCGTGGCTCATCCATTGGCTACTTTATTCAACCGCGTAAAGTCCGCTTTGAATGGCAGGACACCCCCATCGACTGGATTCCGCAGCAGCCTTTTGCCAGTTATTTTATTAACGAAATTAACATGATTCTGCCGGCCGGCGAGTTCTGGTTTTGCCGGCTGTACAACAAGGTTTTGCCGCAGATTCAGGATGAAAAACTAAAACAGGATGTGCAGGCCTTTATCCGCCAGGAAGCCATGCACGCCCAGGCGCATAACTCGGCCAACAAGGATTATTTAAGCGAACGCCAGATTGATATTCAGCGCAATATCAGCCTGATGAACGGACTGTTTAACCAGTTACTGGCCGATCGGCCTTTAGGTCTGCAATTGCCGCAATGGAGCGAACGGCACTGGGATCTGTTCCGTTTAGGCATTGTTGCCACGGTAGAACACATGACCTGCGTGCTGGGTAAATATGCGCTGTATAACCGCGAATGGCAGCGTCAGGGTGCCGACCCGGCCATGCTGGATCTGGTCAAATGGCACGGCGCAGAAGAAATCGAGCATCGCACCGTAGCCTTTGACCTGTACCGGCATTTGGGTGGCAGTTATCTGGCCCGTTATTATCTGAGCCTGCTGGTGATTGCCGGGGTAATTGGTCTTTGGGTTGATGGCGCGGCGCATATTATGCGTCAGGACCCACGTTATGCATCAATCCGGCCAGCCCTGTATAAACCGTGGATCTGGCGGGAATGGTACCGCACTGCACAGGCCAATAACGGCTTATTGCCCTCACCATTCTGGCTGGTATCACAACAGTTGGGTTATTTAATGCCGTGGTATGACCCGCTGCATGAAGCCAAAACCGAAGATGCGCTGGCCTATCTGCAAGCCTCCCCGGCGGCACAGCGCGCCCAACTTAAAGTCGCGTAAAGCGTCCACTTGGTGCAGAATTGCAGAGATACAATTGCCCGACACAGGCAGCACTGTATCAAGCCAGATTTCCGCTAAGATAAAAATTGGACTTGAACGAAAAGGCAGGAACAATGCGCGCATCTTTAAGTGTGATCACGCTGGCTGTGCAGGATTTAGACGCAGCTTTGCGCTTTTATCAGCAAGGTTTGGGCTGGCAGAGTGAAGGGATCGTCGGGCAGGAATTTGAACAGGGCGCAGTGGCGTTTATCACGCTGGATTCAGGCCTGACACTGGCACTGTGGCCGCAGACTGCCTTGGCGCAGGATAGCGGCCTGCCCCTGAGCCGTTTTTGCCCGACCCAAATTAGTCTAGGGCATAATGTACATAGTCCGCTGGACGTAGATCAGGTGATGCAGCAGGCCGAGCGTGCCGGTGCCACCATTGTCAAACCGGCACAAGCCACCTTTTATGGCGGTTATGCCGGTTATTTTCAGGACCCCGATGGCCATCTTTGGGAAGTGGTCTGGAATCCGTGCTGGGAAGATACTCAGGATTGAGTTGCGATCTCATCGTCGCGGGTATAACGGTCAACCACCACACTAATCATCATATCACCCTGGACATTGACTACGGTACGTACGGTATCCAGCAAACGGTCAATCGGCAGTAAAATGGCAATTGCTTCTGCCGGCAGACCGACCGATTGCAGCACCATAATCATGGTGACCATGCCGGCACTTGGAATTCCCGGCGCGCCCAAGGAGGCAATCATGGCGGTGGCACAGACCACCAACTGCTGGCCCAAGGTCAAATCCAGTCCCATTAAATTGGCAATAAACAGCGCCGCAGCGGCTTCATATAAGGCCGTGCCATCCATATTCAGCTGTGTACCGAGCGGAATTACAAAGCCAGCTGTTTGCGGACGCACCTTCAGATTTTCCTGGGCGCATTTCATCGAAAGTGGCATGGTGGCCGAACTGGAACTGGTGGCAAATGCAGTAATTAACGCAGCGCGGGTTCCTTTAAAGAAGGTCACCGGATTCATTTTTCCAAATAGCCATAGCAGTAGCGGCAGTACCACCAGACCATGAAAAATCGTGGTGCCGGTTACCACTACGGCAAACTCAGCCAGACGGCTGAGCACGGTCACATCTTCGGTGGCAATCAGCTTGGCCAATAGCGCAAAAATCCCCAGCGGTGCCAGTTTCATCACCCAGCCGATCATCAGCATCATGATGTCAAAAAACTGATGACTAAGCCGGCGCACAGTCCGGAACTGCTCACCGCCTTTGACCAGCGCCACCCCGACAAATAAGGCAAACACCACCACCGCCAGCACATTGCCCTCGGCAAAGGCCTTAAACGGATTAATCAGGGTGTTTTGAATAAAATTGGTGAAGAAAGACGACGGCGTTAAAGTATCTGGCGTCTGATGCTGGCTCATCGCGTCCTGGAATAAACGCACATCTACACCTTTGCCTACTTCAAACAGATGCGCACAGGCCAGACCTAAAATGAGTGCCAATGTGGTGGTGGTCACACAGCACAGCAAGGTAATTTTCCAGACCCGGCTCAGCTGGCCAGAAGCCTGCAGGTTGGATACCCCGACTACAATCGAACTGAAAATCAGGGGAATCAGCAGCATTTTCAGCAGGCCGATAAAAATACTGCTGGCAATACTCAGGCCATATAAGCTGCCGTCATAAAATGCGCTGCCCGGCAACAGGTTCAACAAAAACCCGAATAGAACCCCTAAAATTGCGGCCACCAGAATTTGTGTATTTAAGCTCATGGGTGCATATATTGTGATGTCATCTTGCTTGGCACTATGCCATGCGAGCTGCGCTGAATCGAGCATTATTTTGTCAAAAGCAAATCCAGCTCAAGAAAAAAGCCCGGTGCCAGAAAAACTGGCATAAGATGTGCTTTATCAGTGCATTACCTTGTTTTTAAGACTAAAAGAGTAACCTCATGAAAAAACTCGCCCTTATTCTTGCACTCATTTGTAGCACCTCTCAGGTTTTTGCCCATTCTTCGGGCAACAGCAAGGCACAAGGCTGCCATAAACATGCACCAAGCGATTTGCCGCATTGCCATTGAAGGTAGGATAAAAAAAGCCGAATCGACTGATTCGGCTTTTTTTATTGATATTGGTTTACTGAGTTTCAATTTCGCGTAGGCGAATTAAACCTTCCTGGGTGGTGCTACAGACCAGCTCACCGTTTTGCCACATACGGCCAAAGTTCAGGCCACGCGAACTGTTGCTGATGGTGGCTTCCATGTCATACAGCATCCAGTCATCGACCCGGAATGGCTTATGGAAATACATGGCATGGTCGATACTGGCACATTGCAAACTTGGCGACAGATAACTCAGGCCATGCGGACGCAGCGCAGTGGTCATTAGGGTAAAGTCGGAATAAAAAGCAGCAATGGCCTGATGCAGGGCAATTTCATCCTGCTCCGCTGCAATCGGACTATGCGTACGGATATAGTGCGCATAAGACGGCGCTTCCGGCTGCGGCTGAAACGGATTACTTGGATTCACCGGACGGATTTCCACATGCCGGTCACGGGTAAAGCTGGCACGAACGTTTTTCGGAATAAACTCGACAATGCTCTGTACCAGTTCTGCTTCATTTTTTAACTGTTCCGGTGCCGGATATTCAGGCTCGGAAATCTGGTAATTCAGCCCTTCTTCTGGCGCAGCAAAAGATACCATACACATAAAGATGGTCCGGCCATGCTGGATGGCTCGCACCTGACGGCTAACAAAGCTCTTGCCTTCACGAATCCGGTCCACTTCATAAATAATCGGTGCGTTGACATCGCCACCAAACAGGAAGTAAGCATGTAAGGAATGCGCCGGACGGTCGGTGGTATACGAGGCTGCACGCAGCGCCTGGCCCAGCACCTGTCCACCGAACACGCGCTTACCGACCAGATTGCGGCTGATGCCTCGGTAGATATTTTCTTCAAGTTTTTCCAGGCTAAGCAGTTCAACCAGTTCCTGAGTCAGTGCATTCATGCGGGGAAACCTATGTCGGGATATTTAAAAATCAAAACAAGCAAAATAGAAACAGCTCAATCTTGCCTATTTTGCCATATTTGTCGACTAAAACACTAAAGTTTAACTGACTGCCCTGTCACGGCTCCCGTATAATGCGCCGCACTAAAAATACGATTTTTAACGATAAAATTGAGCACTAAAGATAGAATTTGTCAGAAAATGTCAGGCTATTTTTCGCTACAATTAGATTCATTATTTTTTTCCTCAGATAATCTGCGGTACTGGTCATTGATTTAGGAGTTGGTATGTCCAAGAGTGGTTTTGGTCAAATTTATCGTCAGCTTTCAAGCAAACTGCTTGATCTGGTGGTAACCCCGCATGTACTGGGCGAGGTTCCTGCCGAAGCAGCAGCGACAGACCATTCAGAACAGCCGACCCAGAAAATTGTCTGCTATGTGCTGCAGAACCATTCCCGCAGCAATGCCTTGGTCCTTGATGGTGAAACACGCCGCTTAAAGCTGCCGCCCGCATTAGACCCGATGCAGATTGGCCAGCACAAGGAAAAAGCCTCAATCCTGTTTTTACAGCACTATGATGAAAACAATCTGCTAAATCCGCCGCCACACGCCTTTCCGCCGCGTTTGCTGCGTCTGATTGAACTGCTGGAGCAGTACCCGGAACTGGATATTGAGCTGATTCCAGTCACCGTCCTCTGGGGCCGCGCACCAGATAAAGAAGATTCCTGGCTCAAACTGCTCCTGACCGATACCTGGGCTACACCAGGCACCGTCAAGCAGCTGGTCAATATTGGCCTGCATGGTCGCCAATCCTATCTGGAATTTCATGAGGCACAGTCTTTAAGAGCCATGGTGCAGACCGCCAAGATGCAGGCCCCGAACCTGTCGCCGGCGACCTGTATCATCAATACCTTAAATAATTATTTAGACAGCCAGCGCGAAGTGGTGTTAGGCCCCGATTTATCGGATCGCCGTAATGTGATGCATAGCCTGATTAAAGCGCCGGATGTACAGGAAGCCATTCGCCGCGAAAGCATCCGCAGTAAAATCAGCATGATTGAAGCCGAGCGCCGTGCCATTGGCTATTTAAATGAAATCGTGTCGGACTATTCCTATGCCGCCATCCGCTTTGCTGAAACGGCGCTAACCCGTTTATGGACCCAACTCTATGATGGCGTCGAGGTGCATAATTTCAGTACCGTGCGTGAGCTGGCCAAAGACTACGAAATTATTTATACCCCGTGCCATCGCAGTCATATCGACTATTTATTGCTGTCTTATGTGATTTATAAACGCGGCATGATGGTGCCGTATATTGCCGCTGGCGATAACCTGAACATGCCCTTTGTCGGTCAGTTATTACGCGGTGGCGGGGCTTTCTTTATTCGCCGGACTTTCCGTGGCAATGGCCTGTACACCACCGTATTTAAGGAATATCTGTACAGCATTCTGTCGCGCAACACGCCGCTGGAATACTTTATTGAAGGCGGCCGTTCGCGTACCGGCCGCTTGTTGCCACCAAAAACCGGTATGCTGGCCATGACCGTACATGGACATTTACGTGGCCGCGCCAAACCGATTGCCTTTGTGCCAACCTATATTGGCTATGAACGCCTGATGGAAGGTTCGACCTATGTCGGTGAAATGCAGGGTAAACCGAAAGAGGCCGAATCCATTGTCGGTATTCTGAAAACCTTGAGAAAAATCGAGCGTATTTTTGGCAAGGTGCATGTGAATTTTGGCGAGCCGGTGTTTTTAGATGACATGCTAAAACAGCATGGCGCCGAGCAGATCAGTATCGAAAAAAATGACGATCCGATTCCGCAGGAAGTATCCGATGCGGTAAACAGCTCGGCCTATGCGATTCTGGAAAACATTAACCGCGCCGTGGTAATTAACCCGGTATCGCTGTTATCGCTGATTTTGCTGGGCACGCCAAAACATACCTTAGATGAAGCGATCTGTATCAAGCAGCTGGATACCTATCGTGACCTGCTTACTGCCCTGCCATACGATGAGCGCACCCACATTACCCCGCTTTCAGGCAAGGAAATTATTGCCTACGGTCTGAAGCTGAAACTGATCAAACGTGTACAACACGTTCTGGGCGATATTATTGCCATTGAAGACAATCAGGCGGTGTTGCTGACCTACTTCCGCAACAATATTCTGCATGCCTTTGTCCTGCCATCTCTGGTGGCGGCACTGGTGGAGCACAATGGTTCAATCAAGCGTGGCGATCTGATTAATGTAATTCGTACGCTGTATCCGTTCCTGAAAGCCGAGCTGTTCCTGAAATGGAATGAAGCAGAACTGAAACAGCAGATCTGTGCCTATGCTGATGGGCTAATTCAGGCCAAGCTGATTAGTGAAGATGCTGAAGGGAATCTGCTTTCTCCGGCACCGAACAGTGAAGATCATAACCAGTTGGTAGTATTGGCTGCGCCGGTAATGCAAAGTCTGGAACGCTACTACATGACCCTGGCGCTGATTACCCAGCGTGGTTCGGGCAATATTTCCGCCCGTCAGGTTGAAGAACTGAGTCATCTGGTTGGTCAGCGTTTATCGGTGCTGTATGAGTTCAACTCACCAGAGTTCTTCGATAAGGCCCTGTTCCAGAGCTTTATTAAAGTGCTGACCCAGCAAGGCTATATCAGCACCAACAGCGACAATGCTATTGTCTTTGATGAGAACTTTAGCAATGTGGCGCAGTATGCCAATCTGGTGCTGGATGATGTCACCCTGCAAATGCTGCAACACATCACCACCTTTAGCGATGAAGAACTGAAAGATGCGCTGGATGCTCTAGCTGCGCAGCAAGCCAAACGTCGCTTAAAACGTAAAAAGAAATAAAAAACCGTCCATAACCCGTATCTTTGCCTTCGTGCAAAGGTGCGGGAAATATCAACCATCCTCAATAAAATGAAAAACTCTTAGTTCACATCCGCTTGCTGTAACAGGGCCAGATAATCCTGAAAACAGTCATTATGCTGTAGCTTAAAACCACTATCCTGCATCCGTTTCGGTCGAATCCGTTTCCCGGTTTCGTGCGGACTGGTCAGGGTTAATAACGGCAGATGCAGCTGCTGCTGAAACCATTGCACCACTTCATGCAACAGTTGCGGCTGACCATTACTGACAATATAACTCTCCTGCAGATGTTCCACGTGAATCATCTGTGCCAGAAAACGCGCCAGATCATCAATATGAATCCGGTTAGACCAGTGCCGGTTTGGATATTCGGTGAGCGTGTGCGCCAGCTTGACCATCCTTGCAATCGAAGTGCCATAAATACCGCTGGGCCGGATAATGGTACAACGCTCCGGATAAGCGCTTAAATAGGCCTGCTCCATCTTGAGCAGAATGTCTGCCTGTATATCTGGCGGCTGAAGCGGTGTGGTATCCTCAATCCATTCCCCGGCATTTTGTCCATACACCCGGGTCGATGACACCACCACCATGCGCCGCACCGGATGCGCTGCCAGCGCCGTTACAGTGGGTGCGACTGAATCCAGATAGGTGTGCTGATAGGCCTCCGGCGTACTCTGGCCCGGACTGAGCAGCACATAGACCCAATCAATGGGCGCCAGCCGGCTTAAATCCAGCTGCTGCACATCCTGAATCAGATGCGTTGCATGCGCATCACTTTTCTGGCTGCGGCTAATTGTGGTAATTTGGTGGCCAGCTTGAAATAGTTGTTTAGCCACACGTGCAGATGTTTTACCATAACCGATAAATAAAATATGCATAACCCACTTGCTCATTACCATTGTTGAGGGGACATGGCCGCAGTCCATCAATTACAAGGCGTTGGCGCTGCTGCTGCCGCGTTACTGGAAAAACTGAATATTTTCACCACAGATGACCTGCTGTTTCATCTGCCGCGTGACTATGAAGATCGTAGCACGATCATTCCGATGAACCAATTGAACGTCGGCCGCAGCTATTTACTGGAAGGCATTGTCAAAGGGGTCGATTTTCCACCCGGCAAACGCAAGTCGATGGCGATTCTGCTGGATGATGACAGCGCCAAAGTCACCTTACGTTTTTATCATATTTATAAAGGCCTAACCGACCGTGCCAAAGTCGGCAACCGCCTGCGCGTGTTTGGTGAAGTCCGGGTCGGCGCACGTGGTCTGGAAATGTATCATCCGGAAATCCAGCTGATCAGCGAGCATACTCCGCTACCGAAAACCCAGCTCACGGCGATTTATCCAAGCACCGAAGGGCTGACCCAGTCCAAACTGCGCGACTATGTCAAACAGGCGCTGAAACAGCACAGTGATGATCTGCCGGAACTGTTGCCGGAAAAATTTACCAACGGCTATGCACTGAAACAGGCGCTGGAATATATCCATGAACCGCCAACCAGTGCCAATATGCTGCAGCTTGGTCAGGGTTCGCATCCGGCCCAGCAGCGGCTGATTTTTGAGGAACTGGTGGCACATCAGGTCAGTTTATTGACCCGCCGTGCTTATATTCAGCAGATTGAAGCGCCAGCTTTTGCACCCAGCCAACGTCTGGCCAAGCAGTTACTGGCCGGCTTACCGTTTAGCATGACCGGCGCACAAAAACGGGTGTCCAAGGAAATTATTCAGGACCTAAAACAAAACAAGCCGATGCTGCGGCTGGTACAAGGTGATGTCGGCGCCGGTAAAACGCTGGTGGCGGCGGTGGCGGCCTGTCATGCACTGGAAGAAGGCTGGCAGGTGGCGCTGATGGCACCAACTGAAATTCTAGCCGAACAACATTATTTAAACTTTAAACGCTGGTTTGAACCTTTGGGACTGACCGTATCCTGGCTCTCTGGCAAACAGAAAGGCAAGGCCCGCGCCAGCGCCGAACAGATTATTCAGGATGGCAGCGCCCAGCTGGTGGTCGGCACCCATGCGCTGTTTCAGGACAATGTCGAATTTGCCAAGCTGGGACTGGTGATTATTGATGAGCAGCACCGCTTTGGGGTCGATCAGCGGCTGGCCTTAAGAAACAAGGGCCTGAATCACATGACTCCGCATCAGCTGGTGATGACCGCCACCCCGATTCCACGTACGCTGGCGATGTCCGCCTATGGCGATCTGGACACTTCCATTATTGATGAGCTGCCGCCGGGCCGTACCCCGATTCAGACCGTGACCATTCCACTGGACCGGCGCGAACAGGTACTACAGCGTATTGCCAGCAACTGTGCCGAAGGCAAACAGGCCTATTGGGTGTGCACCCTGGTAGAACAGTCAGAAACGTTGGATGCGCAAGCTGCCGAAGCGACTTTTGCTGAAATCAAGGAACGCTTTCCGGAACTGAATATTGGTCTGGTGCATGGCAAAATGAAGGCTGATGACAAACAGGCGGTGATGCAGCAGTTTAAAGACAACCAGCTGCAATTGCTGATTGCCACCACCGTGATTGAAGTCGGCGTCGATGTCCCGAATGCTTCAATCATGGTGATTGAAAATGCCGAGCGTTTAGGGCTGTCGCAATTGCATCAGCTGCGTGGCCGGGTCGGTCGGGGCGCCAAAGCCAGTTTCTGTGCCCTGCTGTATAAGCATCCATTGTCGCAAAACGGGCAGGAACGGCTGCGAATTTTAAGAGAAAGCAATGATGGCTTTGTGATTGCCGAAAAAGATCTGGAACTGCGCGGCCCCGGGGAGTTACTGGGCACCAAACAAACCGGCGATATGGGCTTTCGGGTGGCCAAGCTGGAACGCGATGATCATCTGCTGAATCAGGCGCATTATGTGGCCCAGCAGATGCTCAAAGATTATCCCGAGCAGGCCGAAGCCTTGCTCAAACGCTGGCTGCCGGAAGCACCACGTTATGCCTATGTTTAAGCTGCTGGCGCATAGCCATACGCTCTTTAAAAAGTTACTGCCCTGCCAGCTCTGTGGCAGTGCGGCCCAGCAGCAGTACCGGGTCTGTGCAGACTGTTTGCAACAGCTGCCGTGGCTAAAGGCCAGTGTCTGCCGGCAGGAAACCGAGATTCAGGTGGCCTGTCATTATCGTTATCCAGTCGACCGGATAATTCAGCAATTCAAATATGAGCAGCAATTGCATTATCAGTCTTTACTGGCGGGCAGCCTGTGTGAATTGGCCTATCCACGGGTACAGGCCATTGTGCCGATGCCAGTGGCAGCCGAGCGACTGGCGGAACGCGGTTATCATCATACCCTGCTGCTGGCTCAGGTGCTGGCACGTCATTTACAGCTACCAATCTGGCAACCGGTTGTACGGCACCATCAACACAGTCAAAAAGGCTTAAGTCGACTGGAACGACTGGAGAATCTGGACCAGCAATTCCAGCTACGGCCCGATACCGGCCGGCCCTATCGCCGGGTGTTAATTGTCGATGATGTGGTCACCACCGGCAGCTCAATTCGTGCGCTAAAACAGCAGCTGGAGCAACTTGGCTGTCACAAGGTCTATGCGGTGTGTATTGCCAGTGCCGACGGATAAATCATTTCAAAAAGACAGCCAGCCTTAAGCCGACTGTAACAGCTGCTGTTTCACCCAGGGAATCACCACTTCTGTGGTTAACGGTGCCAGACGTGTCGTCTTATCCTCCAGTTCAATCCATTTCATTTCCGCAATTTCTGCCTGAACCTGCGGGTCCTGATCGAGCTGCACATAATAGACATAACTGACCAGACGATGATCCGGCTCATTGGCTGTAGCGGTTTCAAAACGGCCAACAAACTGTTTAATCTGGGCCTGACAGCCAATTTCCTCCGCAATTTCCCGGCAGATGGTCTGCTCCGGTGGCTCATTGCTTTCCAGCTTGCCACCAACCTGCATAAAGCATTCGGTGTGCTGTTTGCGTACCAGCAGCAATTGCTGCTGCTCATTCAGAATAATGGCCGCAGCTACGGTAATGGTGTTCATATTTATTTCACCAAGGCCTGACGGTCAGCCATGCCCCATTTCGGTTCAGGTGCCTGAAAACGTTCAAACTGGCTTAAAATCTCATCCATAGAATCGGACACAATTAATGCCTCGGTAAAACGTGCATGGGTAAAGCCCTTGTCAGTGGTCATGCGAATAAAGCGCAGCAGATCATCATAAAAACCTTCAACATTTAAAAAGGCATTCGGTTTTAAATGAATTCCCAGCTGGGCCCAGGTCCACTGCTCAAAAATTTCTTCCAGCGTACCGGCACCGCCCGGCATGGCAATAAAGGCATCGGACAGTTCTGACATTTTGGTTTTACGCTCATGCATATTCTTCACCACATGCAGCTCGGTTAAACCGGGATGGGCCAGCTCGCGATCAACCAGTGGCTCCGGAATCACGCCAATTACGGCACCACCGGCCTGCAAGGCACTGTCTGCGACCACACCCATTAACCCGGAGCGACCACCACCATAGACCAGGGTTTTGCCCTGTTTTGCAATCGTTTGCCCGACCAGCTGCGCCGTGTCCACAAAAACCGCATCGGAACCTAAAGCCGAGCCACAGAAGACTGCAATTGAATTTGTCATTTTTTCACCATGTTCAGCGGCTATGATGCCGCAAATATACCCTTGAGCTGGTTTTTTAAAAAAATTAGCACTTCAAACAGTGTTTTTAATCAAATCCTTGTCTAAAATACACCCATCAATAAAACCCATACTGCGCAAGGGAGAAAAGACTAATGCTTGAAGCCTTTTACGCCACAGAGCGCGGTAGTCTGGAAGACGCCACCATTAACGGCGGCTTCGACCTGCATCCAGAACTGGTCTGGATTGACCTGATCGCCCCTTCACAAGAAGAACAACAGTGGGTCATGGACGCCTACCGGCAGGATTTACCCACCTTAAAGTCTCTGGAAGATATTTCCTCATCTGCCCGATTTTACCGTGATGATGATGGGGTTTTACACATCAGCACCTATTTTTTAACGAAAAATAAAAACTATCAGGTCGATGATGAATCGGAAGAAAATTCCAGTATTCTCGCCACGGTACAAACCGTTGCCTTTATTTTAAACCGGGACCGTCTGCTAACCCTGCGCGGTGAAAAACTGGTGGCCTTTCGTGCTTTTCGGGCCCGTGCACGACGCAATGATTATGAAATTGATTATAAAGACCCGACCTGGGTGCTGCTCGGGCTGTTAGAAGCCAAGCTGGATGAACTTGCGGATATCTTGGAAGATATCCACAAGGACCTGGAAAAATACTCCACCGAAGTGCTGAATAACCGCCACCGGGAAATGATTTTAGACCTTGATGACATGATTACCCGGCTGGCTCAACTGGAAGATATGCTTGGAAAAGCCCAGCTCTGTCTGATTGATTTACGTCGTGTGCTGACCTTTTTAGCGCGTCCACGTGCTTTAGGCAGTCATATTTATGATGCCGATATCCGTGAACTGAGTGAAGATGTACGCTCACTGGTCGAACATGATGCCTTCCTGTTCCAGAAAGTGCGCTTCCTACTCGATACTACTTCGGGTTTCATTAATACCGAACAGAATGACACCATCCGTCGCTTCTCGATTTTACCAAGTATGCTGGCACCGCCAATGCTGGTGGCCAGTGTTTATGGCATGAACACCGATGTACTGCCTTTTGCCAAAGGCACCACCAGTTTTATTATTGTCAGTATTATCCTGATTGGCTTCTTTATCGGGCCGCTGATTTACTTCAGATGGAAGAAATGGATTTAATGCGACATGTCTCTCCCTAAGGGAGAGAGTTAGAGAGAGGGCTGGTTTCACTAATCCTTCATCCCTCCTCACCTCCCTTAGGTAAAGAGAGAAACTTAACGCCATAAAAAAGCACCTCGGTTGAGGTGCTTTTTGTTTAAGCGCTGAGCTGTAAATCATCCTGCAAATGACAGGATTGAATAATCTTCATCATTTTTTCCGGGATGGCTTTAAAGACCAGCCCTTGCGCATCCGGGGTCTGTCTTAACCAGCGCACCAGCACAGCCAAAGCCAGGGTACTGCCCTGCTCAAGTTCGGCCAGATTCACCACCACCGGGGCGGGCTGCTGTTGAATCAGCTGCAAGCCCTGCTGGTAATACTGCTCGGCATTGTTAAAGTCAATTTTCCCGGAAACCCGCAGTTCCTGATTTACATATTCAATCACAGCACGTCCTATTATTTTTTATCAACCGCAGCTTCTGCATCTGGTTTAAAGGTCGCAATCGCTTTATCAATATTGCCGCCATTACGTTTGACGTTGGCTGCAAACTGGTTACGGAACTGCAGACCTAAATCAATCCCGGATACGTTGATGTTACGGATTTTCCACTGATTGCCTTTATCGACCAGCTGGAACGATACCGGAATTTTCTCGCCTTTGTTGTTAAAGTCGATGGTCACTACCGGGTTCTTGCTGTTGCTGGCTTTATACGGACGTAAGGTATAAGTCTGGTTGCTGAATTTCGCAAAGGCTGAACCGTAGTTTTCAATCAGGGTTTCACGGAAATTCTTTTCAAACTGGGCACGCTGGGCAGCCGAACTGTACTGATTGGTCGCATAAGTTCCCATCACAATACGGGTAAAGGCTTGCGAATCGATATACGGATCAAGGTTCTGGCGCACAATGGTTTTCACCAAGGCCGGATTATTTTGCAGTTTGGCATGATCGGCTTTTAAACGCGAAATCAGGCCATCCGCCACTTTCTTGATAAATACGGGAGGAGTTTCGGTTGGTGCAGCAAATGCACTACCTACCACCAGCGTGGCCAAAACACTTGCGGTCAAGGTTTGTTTGAACAATGTCTTCACTAAAATTTCTCCTCTCAATTACTCAACAAATGACACTTCTGCATCTGTTGTTTCAGCGGATGTCTCATCTGCCGGGTTATCGGATGATGACTTGTTGCCTGCGCCACCGGTCACAAACTTGGTCACAAGGTCTTCAATTTCCATGGTGCTTTGGGTATTACTGATTTGATCACCACGTTTTAAATAATTCAGACCACCACCCGGTACAATCTTCAGGTACTTCTCACCCAAAAGACCATTGGTTGCTACCATTATGTAAGCATCTTCATCGATATTGGTGATGGAGGTCATGTTGTCCAATAGTTGCTTTTCCATTGCTTTTTGTTGCGCAGAATCGGCTTCGCTGTATTCGCTGCTGTAACGCAACTCTTCCAGGGCATATTGTTGCACCTGTTGTAACTGTTCCTGATTAAAGGTGGTCAGCTCACCATCCAGAATCATGGTCACAGTGGCCAGACGCGTCACCGGGTCTAAAGTAATAGATTCGACCTGCCCGACTTTAACCCCGCTTAAAGCCACTTTGGCACGTGGTTTAATCCCGTTAATATTGTCAAACGTTGCAGTCATGGAATAACTGTCCTGAATGGTGGTGCCCACCAGACCACTGACCCGCATCGCCAGGAAGAATAAAGCAATACCAAACAGAATGACAAAAACACCGACGGCCAGCTCACTAGTACGTGATTTCATTAAACACCTCCGAACATGACCGCAGTCAATACGAAATCAAAACCTAAAACACAAAGCGATGAATACACCACGGTACGCGTGGTAGATGTCGCGATACCTTCAGACGTAGGCTCGCAGGCATAGCCTTGGTAGACCGCAATCCAGGTACAAATTAATGCAAAAACAAAACTTTTAATAATGGTGCCGTTAAAGATATCTTTATAGAACTGTACGGTGCTTTCCATACCGCTCCAGTAAGAGCCTTCATCGGCGCCTAAAAAATCTACCCCAACGAATTTACCACCCATAATCCCGACTGCCGCAAAAATCACGGATAGCATCGGCAAGCTGAAAATACCGGCCCATAAACGTGGCGAGATGACCCGTTTTAAAGGATCCACCCCGATCATTTCCATACTGGACAACTGTTCGGTGGCTTTCATCAGGCCAATTTCAGCAGTTAAAGCAGAACCGGCACGGCCAGCAAATAACAGGGCCGCAACCACCGGTGCCAGTTCACGCAGCAAGGTTAAGGCCACAGCAGTACCCAGCATGGCTTCACTGCCAAAGGTCACCAGAATGCTGTACATTTGCAGGCCCAATACCGCACCAATAAATAAACCCGACACCACAATAATCAGCAGTGACATCACCCCGACGCGGTACATCTGGTAAATAAACAGTTTCACGCCAATCCAGGTTGGCATGGAAAATAAAATCTGGAGCAGCATTAATGTGGCAACGCCTATACCACGTACCCGCTCAATCACACGGCGTCCTAATGCAGCAATCGCATTCATGCTGAATGCACCTCATGACTTAAATAGGGTTGATGGCTAAACTGATAGTCGACCGGGCCTTCAACTGAACCGGTTAAGAACTGACGTACAAAAGGCGAGGCATGCTGTTTTAATTGTTCTGGAGTGCCTTCACCCTGCACTTTCCCTTCCGCCACCACATAAATATAGTCGGCAATGGATAGGGTTTCGGCCACATCATGCGACACAATAATGGTGGTTAAATCCAGCGCCTCACGCAATGAACGGATTAAACGAGTCAATACGCCCATTACAATCGGGTCCTGACCGGCAAAAGGTTCATCGTACATAATCAGTTCCGGGTCCAGCGCAATGGCACGCGCCAAAGCGACACGACGGTTCATCCCGCCAGACAGTTCAGATGGCATGAGCTGCTCGGCGCCACGCAAACCCACCGATTCCAGCTTTAAAGCCACCAGTTCAGCAATAAGATGTTCGGGTAAACGGGTATGCGCACGAATCGGGAAGGCCACGTTTTCATAAACCGTCATATCGGTAAACAAGGCACCGCTTTGAAACAGCATGCCCATTCGCGCCCGTGCTGCAAACAGCTCCTGACGTGACATTTTCCCGATATTCTTGCCATCGAGCAGCACTTCACCCTGATCCGGAGTGAGCTGCCCGCCAATTAAACGCAGCAAGGTGGTTTTACCCGTGCCTGACGGTCCCATAATTGCAGTAATCTGCCCACGTCGAATTTTTAAGCTGACATTGTCGTAAATGACCCGCTCCCCTCGTTTAAAGCTCAGGTGATTGACTTCAATCAGTGCTGGCGCCTGTAGAGGTGTCTGATTATTCATAGCTGAGGATTTTCCTGCATTTTTTCAGCATGCATACTATAAAGGATTGGAGAACAAATTGTTATCTATGAAATTCTTTTAAACTGTGTACAAGTTGTACAATTTTATTATGGTCTAATTTGAGTTTAGAAACAAAGAGATGCAGCTTAGGCAAAAGTTCTGTAAATAAAAAAGATGAGGTTACAGAGCAGCAAAACCAAAAAAATATATGGCATAAGCACCTCTTTCATAGATGACACACCGGGCAGTTTGTGCGAATGATAATGAGACATCGCTTAATATATTCTTAAATAAACTTGAACCAGTATACATTTTCCTCATCAAAATTCAAATTTTCTCGCATAAAAAACCGGTGCAAGCACCGGTTTTCTGAATTCGCTCAGTTCAACTTAGTCGTTGAATTTACGACGACGGTCACCACCTTCACGGCGTGGACGGTCGCTGTTGAACTCGCGACGTGGACGATCTTCACCGAATGAACGCGCTGGACGGTCGCCAAAATCACGCTTAGGACGGTCACCGAAAGCACCTTCACGACGTGGTTTGTAGTCTACGCGGTTGCCACGGTTGTCATCATTGCTGTCAAAACGTGGACGCTCATTGAAACCACCTTCGCGACGCGGACGGTCACTGTTGAATTCACGGCGTGGACGGTCATCGAAAGAACGTTGTGGACGGTCGCCAAAGCCACCTTCACGACGTGGACGATCGCTGTTGAATTCGCGACGTGGACGGTCATCGAAAGAACGCTGTGGACGGTCGCCAAAGCCACCTTCACGACGCGGACGATCGCTGTTGAATTCACGACGTGGACGGTCTTCACCAAATGGACGCTCGCCACGTGGTTTGTCGTCGAAGCTGCGACGTGGACGGTCATCACCGCCTTCACGACGTTTGAAGTTGCTTTCGCCTTCAAAACGACGGCCACCGCCGAAACCACCACGGCCACCGCGACCACCGTCACGTTTACCACCACGACCGCCGTCACGACGTGGACGTGCTGGAGGTGGAGATGGCTCTAAACCTTCAATTTCAGATACTTCTAAACGTGCATCTAAGTAATCTTCAAGCGCACGAATTTTACCGCGTTCACGGTAAGTCGCCAAAGTAATCGCTTTACCAGTACGACCGGCACGACCAGTACGGCCAATACGGTGTACATAGTCTTCGTTCTTCATTGGCAGACCGAAGTTAATCACGTGAGAAATAGTCGGTACGTCCAGACCACGCGCTGCAACGTCAGTTGCAACTAAAATCTTGGCACGACCTTCACGAATGCTGCGTAAACGGCGGTTACGAACGGTTTGTGGCATTGCACCATGCAGCGCAACAACTGAGTGACCTGCTTCAGCCAGTTCTTCAGCCAGCATATCGGTATCTTCTTGGGTAGAAGCGAATACAACGGCCTGATCAAGATCCTGTTCGCTCAACCAGTGCGTCAACAGTTTTTTCTTGTGCTCGAAGCCATCAGTCCAGTGTAAAGTCTGAGTAATGTCCGTATTGGTAGAGTGACCGGTTTCGATCGCAATACGTTCTGGCTCATTCATCATACGTTCAGCAAGCGTGATGATACGTGGTGCAAATGTCGCAGAGAACATTAAAGTCTGTTCGCGGTTTGCAGCCAAATCACTGATTGCTTCCAGATCTTCAGAGAAACCCAGGTCCAGCATACGGTCAGCTTCGTCAACGATTAACGCATTAACTTTGTCGAGTTTGATTTGACGACGGTTCACAAGGTCAAGTAGACGACCTGGCGTCGCTACAACCACTTGTGCACCTTTTAACTGTTGAATTTGTTTACCAAAAGGCATACCACCCATGATCGCAGCAATACGAACACCTTTCATGTGACGTACAAATGCAATCGCGTCCTGGCTCACCTGTTGAGCAAGTTCACGTGTTGGGCAAAGTACCAGAATAGATGGCTGAGTAATGGCTTTCATACGTTCTTTAAACGGAACGAATGTGTCCTGGTTTGCAAGTGCGTTCAGCGTTGGGAGAAGGAACGCTGCAGTTTTACCCGAACCGGTTTGGCTTGATACAAGAAGATCTTTACCTTCTAATGCCGCAGGAATTGACTGTTCCTGTACAGGCGTAGGCGCAGTAAAGCCAAGAGCGTCTAACGCTTGTTGTAAAGTTTCGTGTAGAGGAAAATCAGCAAAAGTTTTGCTCATAGAGTATTTCACCCGAGAATTGGGTGCTCCATAATAATAAAGTCAAATGGACATCGGCAAAAAGCGGCACAGCATTGAACGCTGAAAATTTAAGAATTCAGCGGCGATCCGAGTAACGACGATGTTGATATAACGCACGCATGATTACGGCTTAACCTGAAGGAATCGCTTTAGCGATTGGGGCGCGAGATATCGTCCTCTCTTTGGACCGCACGCGCATACACAATGATTAGAAGAGAAATGTTCAGGTAATGAACGGAAATTAAGTGCGTGGGCGGATTATAGCAGGATTATTTTAAAAGTCATCTAATTTAATCAACTTTTGCGTTAATTTCTGTACCAGTCGTTAAACTTGAATTAAATCAAGCACAAATAACAGGCAAAAAAACAGCCCGACTGGGCGGGCTGTTTTTTAGGGCTTGGGAGCAAGCCTTGTCATTTCACTCAATGCGTCTATTATTTTGCCGCGTCGCCCCAGGCAGGTACTACTGCCTTCATTAAAGGCTTCAGCATTTTCATAGAACACGCAAGTACCTGACCATTGTCCATAGAATCGCTGCCACCACGTGCATCCACTACAGTACCACCAGCTTCTTTGACGATTAACTCGCCCGCTGCGATATCCCACGGTTTTAGGCCCAGCTCGAAATAGCCATCTAAACGGCCAGCTGCCACATAAGCCAGATCCAGCGCAGCAGAACCTGCACGGCGATATTGCGCACCAGCTTCAGTCACGTTCAATAATGATTCGAAATGGTTTTTGGCATACGACACCACTTCACCATTACGTTTGGCGCGGTAAGCATGACCCACAGCCAGGAACGTATTCTCCAGGCTGTCTTTAACATTCACGCGGATACGGCGCTGATTAAGCATGGCACCACGACCACGGCTGGCAGAGAACAATTCGTCTTTGACTGGATCATAGATCACGCCGTGCTGAGTCACGCCTTTGTGCTGAACAGCAATAGAGATACAGAAATGCGGAAAACCGTTGATGAAGTTAAGCGTACCGTCTAAAGGATCGATCACCCAGCACCAATCGGCGTCATGACCTTTACCTTCTTGCAGACCGAACTCTTCACCCAAGAAACTGTGATTTTTATAGCTTTTACGTAGGGTATCGATGGTCAACTGTTCCAGGTAACGGTCAACACGCGTTACTGGACCATCAATTCCTTTTTCTTCGACTTGTAGATCGAGTTTATGACGATTCTGATGCGCTTTTAAAAGCTCTTGACCAACTGTTTGAGCCGCACGCGCAGCCATCACCACCATAGGTTCCATTGAACACCCACTACAAATTTGAAGATACTGATAAAGAATAATGCATAAAAGCCCCAACATTTTAGCAAATATTGGGGCTTTTGGGGAATAAATGTTTCTAAAATTTATTGCTTCAGGATGAAACGCTCTCGGTCAGCTTGTTCCAGGCCTGGGTCATGGCCTGCTCGATACCGGCGGCATCAAGACCGGCCTGCTGCAACATCTGGCTATGTGTGGCCTGTTGCATAAAGCTGTCATCCAGACCTAAATGGATAATAGGCTTGACCAGCTGAGCCTTGGCCAGATATTCACTGACGGCACTACCGGCGCCGCCCATCACTGCATGTTCTTCTACGGTTACAAACAGCTGGGTGTTTTCAGCCAGGCGTTCAATCATGGCTTCATCCAGCGGTTTCACAAAACGCATGTTCACCACTTGCACGGCAATGTCATGCCGGGCTGCAAATGCCTGTGCTGCTTCAATGGCCGGATAGACCCGGCTACCAAAGGCCAAAATGGCAATCTGCTCATCCGACTGTTCATTAAAACGCGCCACAATTTCTGCCTGACCAATCTCCATCAGGTTCAATTGCTGCTGAATTTCGACTCCAACGCCATTACCGCGTGGATAACGCACCGCTGCCGGCCCCGGATAATGATAAGCCGTGTGCAGCATCTGGCGGCATTCATTTTCATCTTTTGGCGCCATAATCACCATATTCGGTACGGTGCGCATATAGGCGTAATCGTAGGCACCGGCATGGGTCGGACCATCTTCACCGACCAGACCAGCCCGGTCGATGCCGAAGGTGACATCCAGATTTTGTAGCGCCACATCATGAATCAGCTGATCATAACCACGTTGCAGGAAGGTCGAATAAATTGCGACCACCGGTTTTAAACCTTCACAGGCCATTCCGGCCGCCAAGGTCACGGCATGCTGCTCAGCAATGGCTACGTCAAAGAAACGCTCCGGATATTGCTTGGCAAACTGCACCATGCCCGAACCTTCGCACATGGCCGGAGTAATCGCCAGCAGGCGTGAATCTTGTGCAGCTTCATCAGATAGCCATTGGCCAAAAACATCGGAATATTTAGGTGCCGCTGCTGCAGACGCGCTGCTGTTGATTTTACTAATTGCGTGATATTTAATCTGGTCCGCTTCTGCCGGGGCAAAGCCTTTGCCCTTTTTGGTATAAACGTGGATTAAACGCGGGCCTTTACGCTTTTTCAGCGCCTGGAATACATTGACCAGCTGATCAACATCATGGCCATCAAAAGGACCAAAATAATCAAAACCAATGGCTTTAAATAAATTATCGGCCGCATCGGTTGCAGCACAATGCAAACGTGAGGTGTAGTTCCACTCGGGATGTGGCTGGATATAGGCCTCGCCAGCAGCATCAATATGCACGCTTTCGCCGCGCTGCCACAGCGCCGCCAGATGTTTGGCAAAACCACCGGTGCTGCAGGAAATTGACATATCATTGTCGTTTAAAATGACCATTAAATCGGCCTGATGCGCCACCGCATCATTCATGGCTTCAAAGGCCATGCCGGCGGTCATGGCGCCGTCACCAATAATTGCCACCACTTCACGCTGCTGCTGCTGATAACGGCTAGCCAGCGCCATGCCCAAACCGGCAGAAATCGCGGTGGAGGAATGTCCGACGCCAAAGGTATCAAATTCAGATTCTTCACGGGCCGGAAACGCGGCCAGACCATCTTTGGCTCGAATGGTGGTCAGCTGTTCACGGCGTCCAGTTAAGGCTTTATGCGGATAAGCCTGATGACCGACATCCCAGATCAGACGGTCATGTGGCGTATTAAACGCATAATGCAAGGCCACAGTCAGTTCGATGACCCCTAAATTGGCACCGAAATGCCCGCCACTTTGCCCTGCTGCATACAAAATGAATTGACGTAACTCATCTGCCACTTGTGCTAACTGGCTTTGCGCGAGTAAACGTAATTGTTGTGGATGATCTATGCTATCCAGCAACGGTGTTACAGGGCGTTGAGTCGGTATTTCTGTATACAACATATGTGGCAAAGCCTTCTAAAGCCTGGCAAAACCTAAGCTAGGTCAAGGGGGAGTTACTCGATCATATAGTCGAATTGTACCATCTTCAATCAGCCACATTTCTAGCGATGTAGTTTTGAGCAATGATTTCAGTCGGGCAGTGTTTAGGTGGCGTAGATTATCCTGAATAACCTTGCTATTTATCAACTATTATCGTTCGCTTTCTACAAAAAAGAAAATCTTCTGCAGAAATTCAGCAATCCTATTCTACTAATGTCTGAGCATTAGGCTATACTTTAACGCATTCATGAACAATTTAACGGGTAAAACTGTGCCTATAGAATTTGTCGCAACGTCAAGACTACCAACCGCTTTTGGTGAATTTAAAATTACTGTATTTCAAGATCCGAAAACTGGCGAAGAGCATGTTGCACTGTCTAAAGGTCTGGAACAGGCCCCGACCGAACCAGTACTGGTTCGTGTCCATTCCGAGTGCTTAACCGGGGATGCCTTTGCTTCATTAAAATGTGACTGCGGCCCGCAATTACAGGCCACCCAGCGTCTGATTAATGAAGCCGGACAAGGGGTGATTTTATATTTGCGTCAGGAAGGACGCGGCATTGGCCTGACCAACAAGATTCGCGCCTATGCCCTGCAAGATCAGGGACATGACACGGTAGATGCCAATTTAATGCTGAATCTGCCAGCCGATGCCCGTCAATATGATATGTGCAGCATTATGCTGGATCATCTGCAAGTCAAAGCGGTGCGGTTAATTACCAATAACCCGCTAAAGATTGAAGCGCTCCGTGAGCAAGGGATTAATGTGGTGGATCGCGTGCCGTTAACGGTGGGTTTAAACCCGTTTAATGAGCAGTATTTAAAGACCAAACATGAGCGTATGGCACATATGTACCAAAAAGATGACTTCTAAGTCATCTTTTTAGTTTTAAAACAATTCTTCTCAGATCTAAGGAATCCCATACCCGATATTGATTTAGATGACCGGCGACAGGGAGGTCGCCATTTTGCTGAGGGACAGGGACGTCCCTTCAGCAAAATAGAGGGGTTTTGCTTACTTTTGCCCCGTCAAAAGTAAGATCAATGCTTCCTGTATTCACCCATACTTATATGATGATATAACGAGTTAGATCAGGTGCCGATTCAGTGAAATTAAATCGTCATCGAGAAAATACGGGTACTCGGTACTTTACGTTTTAAACGCAAATCAAACGCCATACAGATATTACGTACAAACGGTTTGCCCTGCTCCGTAACCTGTAAATGATCCTCAAACAGCGTTAACAAGCCATCTTCCTGCATTTCTTCCAGCTGCTTGAGCACCTCAGGCAATTCCGGGAACTGCATCTCTGGCTCGGCCCATGAGGTCTGGAAGCTGCACATCAAATTCAGGATATGCCGGCGAATCATCAGGTCCTCAGCGGTCAATACATGCCCGCGAAATACCGGAATTTCATTCTGTTCCAGTCGCGCATAATAATCTTCCAAGGTCTTTTCATTTTGCGCAAAGCTGTACCAGCTATCACTGATGGAAGATAACCCAAGCCCAATCATCAGCTGGGTTTTGGAAGCGGTATAGCCCATAAAGTTACGGTGCAGACTGCCCTGCTGAAAAGCCTGATACATGGCATCGCTTTTCAGGGCAAAATGATCCATGCCAATTTCATGATAACCATGCGCCAGCAATTTCTTCTTGCCCTCTTCATACAGGGTACGTTTCAGTTCATCTTTTGGCACATCATCATCTTTAAAACCGCGCTGGCCATTGCCTTTAATCCACGGTACATGCGCATAACTATAAAAGGCCAGACGGTCCGGATTTAACTGGGTGGTCTGCTGAATGGTATGTAAAACATCCTCCAGATTCTGAAAAGGCAGACCAAAAACCAGATCATGCGAAATTGACGTGTAGCCAATATCACGCGCCCATTCGGTCACACGCTGCACATGTTCATAAGGCTGAATCCGGTGGATGGCTTTCTGGACCTTTTCATTATAGTCCTGCACGCCATAGCTGACCCGGCGAAAGCCCAGATCATATAGCGCCTGCAAATGTTCACGGGTGGTATTGTTCGGATGGCCTTCAAAACTGAATTCATGCTCGGGCGCGACTATGGCTTTGGCCAGAATGCCCTGAATCAGCTGCTGTAAATGGGCTACAGAAAAGAAAGTCGGTGTGCCGCCACCCAAATGGATTTCTTTAATCATCGGCCGGTCTGGCAGCAACTGGCAATATAAATCCCACTCTTTCAGCACCGCCTGAATATACGGTTGCTCCACTTCATGGCGTTTGGTCACGCGCTTATGGCAACCGCAAAAGGTACATAAACTTTCGCAAAAGGGCAGATGAATATACAGGCTGATGCCTTCGCTGGCATTGGATTCAGCAAATGCCCGTTGCAGGCTCTGCTGCCAGGCCTCACTAGAAAAACTGGCCTCTTCCCAATACGGTACGGTCGGGTAACTGGTATAGCGGGGTCCCGGAACATTGTATTTTTGTACGAGAGAACTGGCCGGTTTCAACATCTACATTGCTCCACTGCAATTGACCCTATGAGGTGGGCACAAGGCCCGTATTCACTATTGTGCGGAGCTTAAAACAGGAATTCAACCTAGCCTTTTGGTCGGGAATCGGGAAGCTCATGCTGTTGCCTCTTCACTTAGATCAGCCATGCGCAGCGCACAGCAGCCCTTCCCCTCTTAATTTTTTTACCAATCTGTGCTTTGATGTGCTTATTGTTTTTTATTCATGAGTGTCATCATGCAGCATCCTACCTCCGCTGATATTCAACGCGTACGTGAATTTCTCCTCGATTTACAGGCGCGCATCTGTGCCGCGTTAGAACAACAGGAACGGGCCGGCGGCGGTACGGCTGAATTTGTAATTGATGACTGGCAGCGCCCTGAAGGGGGCGGTGGCCGTTCCCGGGTCTTACAAAACGGCAGCGTGATTGAAAAAGGCGGGGTGATGTTCTCGCATATTAACATCTCCAAACTGCCTGCCTCGGCAACTGAACGTCATCCCGGTATTGCCGGTGCCAAAGCGCAGGCGATGGGTGTATCCCTGGTGATTCACCCGAAAAATCCAAATGTCCCGACCTCACATGCCAATGTGCGTTTATTTGTGGCCGAACCGGAAGGCCAGGACCCGATCTGGTGGTTTGGCGGCGGTTTTGACCTGACCCCGTTTTATCCGAATGATGAAGATGTCCTGTCCTGGCATCAGACGGCACATGACTTATGTGCACCCTTTGGCGAGCAAGTCTATGCCGAACACAAACAGTGGTGTGATGACTATTTCTATCTGAAACATCGCGATGAACAGCGCGGGGTCGGCGGTCTGTTCTTTGATGATTTAAACCAGTGGGATTTTGATACCTGCTTTGAGTATATTCAGGCGGTGGGCAATGGCTATCTGGAAGCGATTTTGCCGATTTTTAAACGCAATCAGGATAAACCTTATACCGAAGCGCAGCGTGAATTCCAGCTCTATCGTCGTGGCCGCTATGTGGAATATAATCTGGTTTATGACCGCGGTACCCTGTTTGGCCTGCAAACTGGCGGCCGAATTGAATCCATTCTGGTCAGCTTGCCCAACCTGGCCGGCTGGAGTTATCGCCCGGAATGGGATGCCGATTCCGCAGAGAAAAAACTCACCGACTATTATTTAAAGCCGCATGACTGGCTACGCGAACTACAATAAGTTTCTAAAAAGCTACCGCAAATACCGGTAGCTTTTTTCTTGCAACATACGCTTGCAAGTCGCATACGTTTAAATATATTTGCATACACTTTTTCGCCAACTTTTCACAAGACTTTCATTTAAAGCGAGTAGACTCTATAGTCTTGGTTTAATGTGTCTGGCAAAAGATGGAATTGAGCCAGTATCGATTTAAGGAACGCTCCCATGCTGCAAAATTTCATTGCTCAACACAAAGGCCTGCTGTTCTGGCTGATTCTCAGTCTTCTAGTCTGCTCTCTCAGTATTACCTTTATTTTCGAACATCCTTTAAGTGACAGCCTGTCGATTGTGGCCAGTGTTTTTGCCCTGATTGCCCTGGTCTTTACTTCAGTCTTGCTGGTTTTAGATACCATCTTGGATATCTGTAATCCTTAAGCCGTCACAGGTTTACAGATCAGACTGCTTTATTGATCTTTTTATTTTTCTCTATTCGATTTTCTCTTCTTTTACCTTATCCCCCTCTTCCCTGCCCGACACCCGATTGTGTCGTTTTGCTTATTGGATTTATTCCAATTGTTCATCATTTGCAGGCTTTAGCCCCTGCCCGATTTGGCGTATATTGATGGGCATTTCAGCACATGGATCATGTGAAAATGCGCAAACAATTTGCCGTTGTGGGCAACCCGATTGAACAGTCCCGCTCTCCAGAACTGCATCATGCCTTTGCCGAAAAAACCGGGGTTGATCTGGTCTATCGCAAACGCCTGGCACCGCTGGATGGTTTTGAAGCCAATATTCGTGAATTCTTTGCCGAAGGTGGGGTGGGCATGAATGTCACCGTGCCGTTTAAAGAACAGGCCTTTGCCTTGTGTGATGTACTCAGCGAACGGGCCAAAACCGCCAAAGCTGTAAATACCTTGTGGATGCAAGATGGCCAGCTGCATGGGGACAATACCGATGGTCAAGGGCTGGTCGATGCCATTCGTGCGCTGAACTGGAATTTGGACAATACCGAAATTCTGATTATTGGTGCCGGCGGCGCCACCCGTGGCGTGATTTATCCGCTGGTTCAGGCCGGCGTGAAAAAAGTGGTGATTGCCAACCGTACTCTGGCGCGCGCCGAACAGCTGGTGGCTGATTTGCAGCAAGCCGTACCACAGGCCGAACTGTCCGCCATTGGTCTGGATGCACTAGCGGGCGAGTTTGACATTGTCATTAATGCGACATCGGCCAGCTTGAGTGGCGATGCTTTAATTCTGCCGGACGCGCTGCAATTTCAACATGCCTATGAAATGGCCTATGGCAAGCCCTCCAGTTTTCTGGAACAGGCCAAGGCCCGTCAGATTCCAACCTCGGAAGGCTTTGGCATGCTGGTCGGACAGGCAATTGAATCGTTTTCAATCTGGAATGGGGTCAAACCCGATTTAAAAGATTTTCTTTAAAATCTGCGATTTTGCCCAGAAAAAGAACCGATCTTGCACGGTTCTTTTTTTATGCCTAGCCTTTGGGCTGCACAATTAACCCGTATTATGATTGGATTTAATGACACAAATATGGCAACCGATTTGCCCAGATTTAAACGTCTTTGCCGCTATTAGGCTTTGGTCCTAGATCATGCTCACTTATGTTTTATTTTGTTATAATTTAAATAAATAGAATACAAAAAACAGTGGTGACAAGGGCAGGATTTTCTCCTAAATTAGAACTGATCCCACGTCTATAAGATTCTATTGATTCGCTTTTCTGACATTTTTAACTGAATTCAACATCAATGTATTTTGATGCGCAATGTGAATAATCAAACTATCCGATCAGATAATCCAAAACTATTTTTAAATCAGGATTAATGTTATGCCAGCATATAAAGCGCCTTTACACGACATTCGTTTCTTAATGAATGAAGTGTTTGACTATCCAGCACATTATCAAACTTTGTCTAACGGTGAAGCAGCAGATCCAGAAACAGTCGACATGATTCTCGAAGGGGCGGCTGATTTTTGTGAAAATGTCCTCTCTCCTTTGAACCAGACCGGCGATCAGGAAGGCTGTCATTTTGAAAATGGCGAAGTGAAAACGCCAAAAGGCTTTAAAGAAGCCTATGACCAGTTTGTGCAAAGCGGCTGGCAAGGTCTATCTTATCCGGAACAGTACGGCGGCCAAAACCTGCCAATGTCGTTAAACCTGATCAAATCTGAAATGATGGGCACCGCCAACTGGTCGTTCCAGATGTATCCGGGTTTAAGTGTGGGCTGTATCAACACCATTATCCAGTACGGCACAGATGAACAAAAAGATACCTATCTGCCGCATCTGGTGGCAGGCACCTGGTCAGGAACCATGTGTTTGACCGAGCCACAATGTGGTACTGACTTAGGTCAGGTGAAAACCAAAGCAGAACCGCAAGCCGATGGCACTTATGCCATTTCAGGCACCAAAATCTTTATTTCTGCCGGCGAACATGACCTGACCGAAAATATTGTCCATATTGTGCTGGCGCGTTTACCGGATGCTCCGGCCGGCACCAAAGGCATTTCCCTGTTTATCGTACCGAAATTCCTGCCATCTGCAGATGGTGACGTAGGTGAGCGTAACCCGGTGACCTGCGGTTCAATTGAACACAAAATGGGGATTCGCGCGTCAGCAACCGCGGTGCTGAACTTTGACAATGCGGTGGGTTATTTAATTGGCGAGCCGAACAAAGGCCTGCATGCCATGTTCACCTTTATGAATACTGCCCGTATTGGTACCGCGATTCAGGGGATCTGTCATGCGGAACTGGCCTTCCAGGGTGCTTTACCGTATGCCAAAGAGCGGATGTCAATGCGTGCCCTGTCCGGTAAAAAAGATCCGGAAAAAGTGGCCGATGCCATTATTCACCATGCCGATGTGCGCCGTATGCTGCTGACGCAAAAAGCTATTGCTGAAGGTGGTCGTGCCATGATTTATCATGCCGCACAAATTGCCGACAAAATGACTGATGCACTGGAGCGTGGCGATACCGCTGCCTTTGAACAGCATGATGATCACCTGGGTTTCTATACTCCAATTCTAAAAGGCTTCCTGACTGAAATGGGCTATGAAGCCGCCAACCATGGCATGCAGGTTTATGGCGGTCATGGCTATATCAAAGAATGGGGCATGGAACAGATTGTACGTGACTCGCGTATCTCAACCCTGTATGAAGGCACCACCGGTGTACAGGCGCTTGACCTGATTGGCCGTAAAGTGCTGCTGACCTCAAAAGGTAAAGTGATTCGTGACTATACCGCAGAAATTCTGAAATTCTGTGGTCAGCATGCTCGCAATAAATACATGCGCCGTTTTGCCTGGGACTTAACCAAGCTATGCGCGCAGTGGAATGCCCTGACGGTACGCATCATGCTGGCAGCACGTAAAGACCGCGATATCGTCTCAAGTGCCTCTGTCGACTTCCTGATGTTCTCGGGTTATGTGATGATGGCTTACTTCTGGGCACAGCAGGCGGCCGTTGCATCGGCCAAGCTGGCATCGAATGATGGCGCAGAAACCCCAGAATTCTACAAAGCGAAAATCAAAGTGGCAGATTTCTACTTTGAACGCTTATTGCCACGTACCCAAGGTCATGCCGAAGCGATGGTCAATCCATCTAAAACCATGACAGCATTAGCACCAGAACATTTTAGCTTCGACTACTAAGTCAAAGCCAAAAAAGAAAAGACCGCGCAAGCGGTCTTTTTTATGGATGCTGTAAAAACAGTGAATATCCTGATCAACAGTTTGAGCTGTTATAAAAACTCTTCCAGTACTGAATTTAAAAACACATGCCCCTGTTCGGTACAGGCCAGCCGGTTGGCATCTTCCACCAGCAACTTGCGCTGACGTAGTGAGGTTAATACCGGTGCCAAATCATCCAGACTTAAACCGGTACGTTCTGCATAAAGTTTCGCATCGACGCCGGCATTCAGGCGCAGTGCATTCATCATAAACTCGAACGGCATCTCCTCAACGGTAATCCGTTTGAACTGTCCATGCTCGGCCGGCACCTTGGCCAGATAATCTTTTGGCAGACGGGTTTTCTGGAAACGGTATACCCCATCTGGTCGGGTGACTTTGCCATGTGCGCCAGCGCCAATCGCCAGATAATCGCCAAATTGCCAGTAATTCAAATTATGTGCCGAAGGTCGCTCCTTCCGCCACGCCGATACTTCATAATTGATAAAACCATTGGCCTTTAAATAGGCCTCACCCTGTTCCTGAATCGCTTCCAGCACTTCATCGACCGGTAATACCGGCTGGGTGCGGAAAAACACGGTATTCGGTTCAATGGTCAGCTGATACCAGGAAATATGGGTTGCACCCTGCTCGACCGCCAGCTTTAAATCATTTAAAGCCTGTTCCAAAGTCTGCTCCGGCAAACCATGCATCAAATCGACGTTAATGCGCTGAAAGCCGGCCTCACGCGCCAAGTGAATCGCTGAAAGCGCATCGCTCTGACTATGAATCCGGCCCAGTTTTTGCAGATGATCGCTATTAAAACTTTGTACCCCAATTGACAGGCGGTTAATTCCCGCCGCCAGATAACCGGCAAAAGGATCATGTTCAATGGTGCCCGGATTGGCCTCTAAGGTAATTTCGCAATCGTCTTGAAACGGCAACAGCGCTTTAAGCTGTGTAAACAGCCATTGATAACCGACTGCTGAAATCAGCGATGGCGTCCCACCGCCAATAAACACACTGTGAATTTCACGGCCCTGGGCAAATTCCAGCTGCGTATTAAAATCGGCGACCAAGGCCTGTAAATATTGCTGTTCTAAATCCAGTGACAGTTTGCCATCCGGGACGGCATGCGAGTTAAAGTCGCAATACGGACACTTGCGCACACACCACGGCATGTGAATATAGAGGGACAAGGGAACAGACGCAGGATTCAATTCAGCCAAGGAACAAGCTCAAAAACAGCAAAGGAAGATGCATATTTTAACATGACTGCATCAGGACACCGATAAAATCTCACAGCGAATACCGCTACACTAGAAAAAATTACAGAAGAATTAGCGTGTTAGAATGATGAAAATATCTTCGCAATTACTGCTTTTAATGCCGCTGGCCATGGGGATCGGGATTGCCATGACCCTGCAAACCGCCATCAATACCCAGCTACGCGAATATTTATATTCTCCTTTGCAGGCTGCCCTTTTCTCGTTTTTGATTGGTACAATAGTGCTGGCTATTTTGGTGTTTTTTCAACAGGTTCCCAAACCCAATCTGCACGAGATCGTCCATTTACCCTGGTATATGTGGCTGGGCGGTGTGTTAGGGGTCTATGCCATCAGTTTAAGTATTTATGCAGCACCGAAACTCGGCTATCTCACCCTGACCGGTTTAATCCTGTTTGGCCAGATTGCCATGTCGATGCTGGTCGACCATTTTGGTGTCCTGGGCACAGAAAAAGCACCCATCAACTGGCAACGTCTTCTGGGTGGCGTGGTGATTTTTATAGGTGTGCTTCTCACTTTACAACGCTAATCGCTCTGTTCTAAGCACATGATGAATATGGGTAATAACTGTGGCTACGCTTGGCAGCACACGTTTTGAATTAAAACAACTGTTCCGTTTAATGATTCCGATTCTGGTGACGCAATTTGCCCAGGCCGGTCTGGGGCTAATTGATACCATTATGGCCGGTCAGTTTTCACCGACCGATTTAGCCGCAATTGCAGTCGGTGTGGGGCTGTGGCTTCCGGTGATGCTGCTGTTTAGCGGCATCATGATTGCCACCACGCCGCTGGTGGCCGAGGCCAATGGTGCGCGTACACCGGAAAAAATTGCCACCATTGCCCGGCAATCGTTATGGGTGGCGTTTATTTTGGGCTGGATTGCCTGCCTGATTTTACAGCTGGCACCGCTGTTATTGCCGCTGCTTGGAGTACCAGAAAGCCTGCAACCGAAAGCTGGACTGTTTCTGCATGCCATTGGGTTTGGTATGCCGGCGGTGACCATGTATGCTGCGCTACGTGGCTATTCCGAGGCGCTGGGTTATCCGCGTCCGGTGACGGTTATCAGTCTGCTAGCGCTGGTGGTACTGGTGCCACTGAACCTGATCTTTATGTATGGTTTAGGGCCGCTGCCTGAACTGGGCAGTGCCGGCTGCGGCTTTGCCACGGCCATTTTACAGTGGCTGATGTTTATTACCCTGGCGCTGTACATTTCCAAAAGCAGCGCCTACCAAAGCACCCAGATTTTCACCCGCTGGGAACCCATCGACCGTTACTGGATGAAACGGATTTTAATGCTCGGCCTGCCGATTGGTTTGGCAATTTTCTTTGAAGTCAGTATTTTCAGTACCGCAGCCATCGTGATTAGCCCCTTAGGGGAAACGCTGGTAGCAGCACACCAGATTGCCATGTCGGTGACCTCACAGCTGTTTATGATTCCGATGTCTCTAGCCATTGCACTGACCATCCGCATTGGCACCTATTATGGTGAAAAAAACTGGGCTGCCATGCGCCGCGTGCAGTATTTGGGGCTGATTACCGCAACCCTGCTGGCCTTTATGACCATGAGTTTTATGTGGCTGTTCCGTCCGGAAATTATTTCAATTTATACCTCGGATGTCGATGTGGCACAGGTGGCGATGTATTTGCTGCTGTTTGCAATTGCCTATCAGTTGATGGATGCCTGGCAAATTAGTGCAGCCGGCTGTTTGCGCGGTATGCAGGACACCAAAGGCCCGATGTGGATTACCATGCTGGCCTACTGGGTCATTGCCTTTCCGGTCGGGGTGTATTTTTCCCGCTTTGGCAGCATGGGCGCGGCCGGGGTCTGGGTCGGCCTGATTGTCGGCTTGAGCGTGGCCTGTGTACTGTTGCTGATCCGGTTGTATATGAACAACCAGCGCCTGAGTCAAAGCAGCTAAGCGATTCGCCTCCCATCATCTCTAGCCGGCCATTACCGCCGGCTTTTTTATTTGTAGTATGCAGTGAAATTGCTTATTAACAATTTAAAGTAGGCTTTTCACCCAACTGCCGGTATGCTCAAGGCAGATAGTCAAGATGATCTTAAGGAACCTCGCATGGCAAAAACGGCTAGTACACCGGGTCGTCGCTTTATGAAACTGGCCAGTATGACCGCCAGTATCGCCACCAAAACCGTTTCCAATTCAATTAAAAACTTTTCTGCCGATGATGAGCAGAAAAATGCCGCACGCAGCAAACTGTTTCAGGATATTGGCATCCAGATTGCTGATACCTTGGGAGAAATGAAAGGCGCGGTCATGAAAGTGGGGCAAATTGCCTCGCAATATAAAGATATTTTCCCACCGGAAGTGGCGCGGGCCATCAGCAAATTACAACGTCAGGCACCGCCGATGCCTTTTGCCGAAATTCAGGCACAAATCGAAAAAGAACTGGGCAAGCCCCTCGCGCAGATTTTCCAACATTTTGATGAAACCCCATTTGCCGCCGCGTCCATTGGCCAGGTACATAAGGCAATTTTGCCGACGGGTGAACAGGTGGTAGTGAAAATCCAGTATCCGGGTGTCGATGAAGCCTGTGAAAGTGACCTGAAACAGGTGCGTCTGGCCTTGCGTTTAATGGGTGTGTTAAAAATTGACCGCAAATTGCAGGACAAACTGTTCCAGGAAATTCAGGACAGTCTGGACAATGAGCTGAACTACCAGATTGAAGCACAAAACCTGGAAGTGGCGCGTACCTTCCATCAGGCGCTGGACAGTAAAATTATTATTCCGCAGGTCTTTAAGGACTATTCGACCCGGCATATTTTAACGTTAAGTCTGGAACAGGGTGACAGTATTGAAACCGCCAGCCAGTGGCCACTGGCGACCCGGAATGAATTGGGACGCCGGCTGTTTCGCGCTATTGGTCAGGAAATTTTCTATCTCAAGCGTTTCCACTGTGACCCGCATCCGGGTAACTTTGCCTTCCGTGAAGATGGCAGCGTGATTATTTATGATTACGGCGGTGTGAAGACCTTGTCCAATGACATTGTGCAGCATTTTAAAGCGCTGATTCAGGCCGGCCGTGCCCAGAATATTGCCTTAATGGAACAGGAACTGACCGCGCTGCACTCCCTGTCCGAGCAAGGCAAATTCCCACCAGAACTGTATCAGGCCTGGCTGGAAGTGCTGATGCGCCCTTTGACCACCGATTATGATTTTGCCGAAAACTCGGCCCATCATGATGGTATGGAACTGATGAAACCCTCGTTAAAATATTGGGATGTATTCAAGCCATCACCTGATACCTTAATGGTCAACCGTACGGTATCGGGTCATTACTGGAACCTGATTCATTTAAAAGTGCATGACAATTTAAATGATCTGTTTGAAGAACTGGTTCCACCACACGCTTAAACAATATATTAAAAACCACACTGAGCCCGAATGACCCATTCGGGCTGACTTTACTTATTATTTGTTACGTTATAACATTATACAATTCAACAAACATGAGGAATTGTTATGCGTCCAGAGATCCATCCCGAATATCAGGAAGTGCTGTTTCACGACACCAATGCCGATGCCTATTTTATTATTGGCAGCACCCTGAAGCCGCAGCAGACCAAGGAATATCAGGGCAAAATCTATCCCTATATGACTTTAGATATTTCCAGTGCTTCGCATCCGTTTTATACCGGTGAGCAGCGTCAGGCCAGCAATGAAGGCCGTGTCGCCAGCTTCAATAAACGCTTTGCCCGTTTTAAACGCAGCAAGGACTAAGCCGCGCAGTAGAAAAAAATTGGCATACACATCCTTTATGAAGTCTAGACCTTTATCTCCAGCTAGGCTTCATTTTTTTATTTTATGCAGTTGATTTTCCTGTTTTTTATTTCGTATTTAATAGCACCTGAAACAGATAAAAACCCACCGCCAGACAGAGCACACCCAAAATCACACTTGAGATCACATACATTAATGCCACGCTAGTGTGTCCCTGTTTTAGCAATTGAAAAGTTTCCAGTCCAAAACTGGAAAAGGTAGTAAAGCCACCTAAAATTCCGACCATCAAAAACAGTCGCAACTCCTGTTGTAACACCGGGAACTTTTGGCTGAAGGCAAAGAATATTCCGGCAGCAAAACAGCCGAGCAGATTCACCGACCAGGTCGGCCAGGGAAATAACACACTGGGCTTAAATAGCCACAAACTCAGGCCATAGCGCAGACTCGCCCCAATTGCTCCACCCAATGCCACCCAAAGCCAATTCATGTCGTGTTGATTCCCATGTGTATAACTGCCATTTTATCCACAAGTTGGGCCAAAGCGCAGATTTTTTCATCTGCCGGGTGCAAAAATTGAGGCCGAAATAGGCTAAGCCCCTGCGAAAAAACATGCTATTGTCGCAGGGCTTTTACCAATTTTTTCTATGGATTGAGAACATGATGGCTCAAGATTTATTGGCCCAGCTGCATGCAGGCAAAGCGAACTTTGCCGATGTAATTGCCTATATTGATGCACGTTATACCCACACGCCAACTGCGTTTAGCAATGGCCAGCAACACAATGCGGCCACTGAAAACCAGGGCAGCGCCAAAGTGCTGAGTTTTGCCAAATTAAATGGTTTAGATCATGCGCAAACCTTAAGCCTGTTTGCTGAACACTATGCGGCGGTACTGGCCATGCCTGAAGCCACCGATCATCAGAATATCCGCCAGTTTATGCAGCAAGGTTGGGCTGGTGTACAGTTTGAAGGCGAAGCGCTGACAGCCAAATAAGCCTTAAAAAACAAAAACCTCTAAAACAGAGGTTTTTTTATGCCTGATGTTCAGGGCTTAAGCCACGCGCACCCGGCATTTCCATTCTGCCAAGGGAAGCGGTTCTCCCGCCCTGACCTGTTTTAAATGAATGAGTCCTTCACCGACCTGAAGCGCACGAAAACGGAAGGTTTTTTCTCCAGCGGCATTTAACTGCGCGGAGTCATGCTGAGCATTTTCTGCATCCGCCTGTAGATACAAGGTTTCCAGCTTAAAGATGGGCGGATATTGCATCACCGACCAGTGATAGCCGGTGGCCGGATTTTCTGCCAGACGCAATTCCAGGGTTTCCCCGATCTTTAAATTTAACAGTGCCGGACATTGCTGATCGGCATGATAGACATGAGTGCCATCGACCGGGGTGCTGACGCTGCCACAACCGCTGAGGGCCAACAGTCCCAGCCAGCTACAGAGAATGAGCGTCTTGCTATGATTCATCCACCTATGATTCATCAACATTCCCCTGGTGCTACATTTTACCGGTCAGGCCACATTAACTGCGTTTTACTTTTTCAATCCACTGGATTGAACTGACCCGGAACACTTCACAGGCACCATCACCGGTATCGGTCGGGGTGAGTGACGACGTCCAGACCATATCTTTATCTTTAACTTCCACCAGTTCCCCGCTTAAACGTACCAGATCACCACGTTTGACCTGTTTAATCTGTTTGGCAATGTTCGGATTGGCTGGAATGATGTGCATATTGGAAACCATCTGCATGGCCTGCTCTGCCGGCACCGGCAAACGATCCATCTTCCAGTTTAAATAGCGGTCGTACTGATTTACCGTAATATGCCGGGCAATTTCCGGCTCTGCAAACAGGCCCCAGCTCACGGCATAATCAATCGGAGAAAACTTGGCCTGTTCATCATCGGTATAGGTTTTTGAACCTAAAATCCGGAAATCACCACGAAAGGATTGCAAGACCGAAATCGACTGATCGGCAGATGCCGGCGCTAACCCTTTGGCAATATTATAGTCGACCGATGCCATGGCACTGGTCTGTAATAGGGCGGCCGTCATAAGCGAAATAAGTCCAAAGCGCAGCTTCATGAGATTCTCAGATCCTTCAGTCAGAACAGATATATCTTTGATGTTAATCGATGTTGATCAGCAGAAAATAAAGAAATGGTAAGAAAATGGTTATCTTTGGTCTCATTTTTGTCTTTGCCTGCGCGGCTCAGTTAAAATAAACATAGATTAAATAAAAATATGTGATTTCAATGCTTTATAAATTCTATCAACAGCATATTTTCCCACACCTGCTAAATCAGGTGATGCAGACGCCGAGCCTGATGGATTTACGCCGTGAATTGCTGCTGCCAATTGAGGGTGAGGTACTGGAGATTGGCTTTGGCACCGGGCTGAATTTACCCTTTTACCAAAATGTCGACGTAGTCTATGCGCTGGAGCCAAACCTGGAGATTTTCCAGCTGGCCGAAACACGGATTCGTGACAGTGCCATTCTGGTGGAGCATCTGGCTGGCAAAGCTGAGCAGCTGGATTTTGCCGATAATCGTCTGGAGCATGTAGTATCAACCTGGACCTTATGCAGCGTGCAACAGATTGAACAGTGTCTGGCCGAAATTTATCGGGTACTGAAACCGGGTGGTTGCCTGCATCTGGTCGAGCATGTGCTGCATCCTGAAAATTTATATATTCAACGCTTGCAGCATCTACTCACGCCGCTACAAAAACGGCTGGCGGATGGCTGTCATCTCAATCGTGATCTGGCGCTGCTGTTACAGCAGGCCGGTTTTGAATTTCAGGAAAAATACGAGATAGATGCGGCCGGTATTCCGAAAATTGGCCAGCGGATGCTGCTGACCCGTGTGCGTAAACCGGCTTAAACGCGGTTAATCGAGTACTTGAAGCTGCTGCACCCGTACTATCCGGCAATTGTTCGCTGGTATCGGGTGATGACTAATCTGAAAATACTGCCCCGTGCTGACTGAACGCACCTTGACCCACTCACCACGCAGCACAATACGCTGCCCGGCTTTAACACGGCGTAAGCGCTGGGCAATCTGTTCACTGGCAGCAATGGCGCTAATATTGAGCGTGTTGGCAATCACCTGTTGTGCTGCAAGCGGGCTAGTGGACGCCCGCTGAAACTGATAGCAGCGCTGGGTCTGTTCAAAATCGACCGTTTGGGCCTGGCCTGATGCGCTAAAATCTTCTTTGGCCAACAGCAGATCAATATTGCTGATATAGGCCAGATCATTAAAATGTCCCACCACCGGTGCAGCCGGATGAATCACCCGCCGGTCCGGACTGTAGTAGCGTTTTGCCACGACCTGATACTGCCCGGAAAAATCCCCTTCAGTTTCCAGCGCAAAGTTCTTTAACACCCCCGACTGCTGTAGATGCGGGATGGCACGAAAATATTCCGACCACAGCCAGATCATCAGAGCCAGTCCCGTCAGGCTGAGCAGTATTTTATTCACGAGAAAGTTCAGTCATCAAAAAAGTTAATCCTCGAAATCAATACGGATGGTTTCAAAGCGCAATCGCCCCTGCTGAATGGCTTCGGCAATGGCCTGCTGGCCTTTGGTCAGACGTGCGCCGCCACTTTTAATATCAATTAACACCACCTGAATATCCTCAGCCCGACCATCGCCATCCCGAAAGTCGGTATAGCCATCAAATACGATATAATCGACCGGATCGCCCAGAAATTTGGCATCGCTGGGCAAGTATTCAAATTGCGGCATAATCGGTGCCATCTGCTCGGCCATTTTACCTTTGAGCACCGCGCGGCTGGTATTGACGCTGCGCTTTTGGGCCTGCGCCAGTGCCTGCTGATGTTCCAGCTCCAGCTCGGCAATATACTGTTCATATTCGGCCTTAATCCGGCCATTGCGGCTATGACTTAAAATGATGGTGGTCAGCACCACTCCTATTGCAGCGCCTATAAGCATTGCCATCCATATCGACATGGGGTTTTCCTGATTTTTTAAAATTTGCAAGCAGCGCTACGACTTTTGTCAACGGTCATCTCCAGCACATCAAACAATGATATGCTAGGGATGAGCAGAATAAAATCTTTAGTAGGGTCATGAAAACAATCTTAGTCGCCAATCAAAAAGGTGGATGTGGAAAAACCATTACCGCCATCAGTTTAGCTTCCGCCTTAGCCCAAAAAGGATATAAAGTCGCCCTGGCCGATGCCGATAACCAGAAATCTGCACGACAATGGTTAAAACAGCGTCCAGAAAGCGCCGCTCCCATTCAGAGTCTGGACTGGCGTCATGAAAAATCGGTCGGTGATGCGCCTAAAAATATCGAATACCTGATTATTGATGCGCCGGGGGCATTATCTGGTGATCAGGCCGAGCAGCTGATTAGTGAAGCACATGCGATTATTACCCCGCTGCAGCCCTCCTTCTTCGATATTGATTCGACCCGTCGCTTTTTAAAGCATTTGCAGGAAATTAAACGGATTCGTAAAGGCAAGGTTCAGATTTTACTGCTGGCCAACCGGGTCAAGGCCAACAGTGCCAGCTCCAAAGAAATTCGTGATTTCTTTGAAAAAATTGAACAGGAACCGGTGGCCTGGATTTCTGAACGTGCTGCCTATGGTCAACTGGCGATGCAGGGCTTAAGCGTATTTGATAAAACCCAGAAAAATTACCTGACCATTCAAAATCAGTGGCAACCTGTCCTGAATGCGATTATTGATGATCCGGCCCAATGGTTCTAAGCGCCTAAGCGATTAAACGGCTTTTGCCTTTCCACTCCCGCTTCAATATTTAACAGAACTTACGCAGCGTTCATTTGCGAGCGCTGGGTTTTCAGTTAATATGCTTCAAGACCTTAGGAATGAGCCAGTGAACTCAGTGCAACAATACGCGCCCACTTTACAAAAAGTCTTGCTATTTGGACTATTTTTTGTCCTGATTTTTTTGAGCTTTCATGTCCTCAAATACTTTATTGTTCCTGTAGTTTGGGCCACTATTATTGCCTATATGACCTGGCCGCTGTATCAGTCGGTACAGCGTATGTGCGGTCCACGGCCGACCTTAAGTGCCACAATTATGATGATTCTGGTGACACTGGTGGTCGGTATTCCATTGACCTTTGCGATTTTTATCTTGCAGCACGAAGGGCGCAACCTGTATTACGAATTACAGAAGCAGGTCTTTTCCGGGCATTTGAATGTGCCGGATTTTATCCGCGATCTGCCCTTTGTTGGTAAAGAAATTAGCCGCTCCTTACGCGAAATTAATGAAGATCCGAACAGCATCATTAATTCGATTTCAGTCTGGATTCAGGGTCATCTGAATTATGGCCGTTTCCTGCTCAGTGAAATTAGCCGCAATTTAATTAAGCTTGGCTTTGCCATGCTGTCGCTATTCTTCTTCTATCGCGATGGCCAGACCATTTTAAATCAGGTCAGTAAAGCGCTGGAAATGGTGATCGGGCCACGTGTACATCATTATTTAGATACCATTTCTGAAACCACCCGTGCGGTGGTTTACGGGGTTGGCTTGACTGCAATTGCCCAGGCACTTTTGGCCGGGGTCAGTTACTTTGTGGCCGGGGTGCCGAACCCGATGGTATTGACCATTGTCACTTTCCTGTTTGCCCTGATTCCGTTTGGCCCACCGCTGGCCTATGGCTCGGTGGCACTTTGGCTGTTCTCGCAGGGACAAACCATTGAAGCAATTGGGGTGATGGCCTGGGGCGTGTGTGTGGTCAGTACCGCAGATAACGTGATTCGTCCGCTGGTGATTTCCGGCGCCACCCAGATTCCATTCCTGCTGATCATGTTCGGGGTTCTGGGCGGTATTGCCAGCTTTGGCCTGATTGGCCTGTTTATTGGTCCGGTGATTCTGGCGGTCTTGCTGGCAATCTGGCGTGAATGGCTGCATGAAACTAATGAAGCCGAGGCCATGATGATGCCAAAAACCACCATGGCCTATGACCTGCCCGATGATCAGGGACCGGCTGCACCAAAAGGCTAAATTTCATTAAGAAACTTATACACGCCTGTACGCAAACTGCATTGTGTTGCCTCCTGAGCCTTGTTTGAATGAAGCCACATATTCGAATAAGACAGGATGCAAACCATGACCCCACTTTTTAAACTCGGTGCTTTATGTGCGTTTACCGCGCTGGTCGGAGTCGGCTGTACCACCACACCCGATACTATGATTGGCGCCAGTAAAAACGTTGCCGTTAATGCGGTCTCTGCCCAAGGCATTGGCGCCCAGCTCGGTGAAGTCCAACTGACCGATAGTGCTGCAGGTCTGGTTATCCGTACCAATCTGACCCAGTTACCACCGGGTCCACATGGTTTCCATATTCATGAAAACGGCTCCTGCGCCCCAGCAGAAAAAGACGGTAAAATGCAGGCTGCACTGGCCGCAGGTGGCCACTTTAACCCGAATCAGGCACCCAACCATGGCAATCCATTAAGCGGCCATCTTGGTGATTTACCGGTCCTGAATGTGGCAGCCGATGGCACGGCACGTGTCACCCTACTGGCGCCGCGTCTGAAATTACAGGATGTACAAGGACTGGCGCTCATGATTCATGCCGGTGGCGATAACTATGCCGATACGCCAAAACCGTTAGGCGGTGGTGGTGACCGAATTGCCTGTGGCGTGATCTAAACCTTGTGCGGATAAATCCCGACTTATCCACAGTTTTCTGATTTTTAAGGCACTTATCCATAGCGGTGAGTGCCTTTTTCTATGCCTAGATTAAACAGCAATCTAAAGTTTTAAAGTTAAATTTCTGGCTTTTATTTCAACATCAACAGCTTAGCAAAAACCAAGCAAGATAGTCTGATTTATATTAAAAAACAAAAACTTAAAACCGGGCCGTGCACTAAAAAGCATGGCCCTCTGCGCCAATATTCGCTACACTGCAACTAGATCTATGGGGAAATTGCAGAGTATGAACATCCAAAGCTTGCGCGTGGTGGGTTTTTTAGAAGGTTTATCTTTTCTGGCCTTGCTGTTTATTGCCATGCCACTGAAATATATATGGGGTAACCCAATTCTGGTGAAATACGTCGGCATGGGCCACGGTGTGCTGTTTATTGCCTTTCTGGTGGTGCTGTTCGTGGTCTGTGAAAAACAGAAATGGTCAATTCAGGTGTTTTTAATGGGCGTGATTGCTTCAATTTTACCGTTTGGCCCGTTTATTTTTGATGCCAAACTGAAGAAAATGGCACAGCCGCAGGTCGAAGTGTAACTCCAGACTCATCGATCAATCAGGCATTCACCAGATTACTATCTGCTGGATGCCTTTGTTTTTTGGCCTTTTAACCACATTATCCTATTGATAAATGCCAGATGATCAGCCCGCTTAAAACTGACCGCTTTCGGCACGTTCGCGCATAATCTGTTTCAGACTCAGCCGCGGATAAGCAAACCACAAGGCGATTAAGGCAAAACAGGACAGGCTATAAGCCCACAGCTCAAAATGACTGTAGAGCATGCGCACCAGTTCAATCACCACAAAAAAGCTCAGCATCATTAGCACAGAAGCAGTTGCGGCCACCGTCCCTTTAGACACTTCGGACGACATCAGGGCAAAACGGTAAATAATTGAAAAACTGATGCCCTCACCAAAGCTGATTAAAGTCATGCCCAGAATCAGACACCAGATCAAATAGTCCGGTATGAGCAGACCAAGAATTAACAGCAAGGTACCGACCAACATGAGTGGCAAGCCTATCAGCACAGTCTGTCCCAAAGCAAAACGGTCAATGATTTTCAGCAGCAATAAATTCCCGGCAATCAGCCCGCCCAAGACCGGAAATTGGGCCAGACCATATTGCAGACTGCTCAGATTGAGCTGCTCCACCAGCATCACCGGCGACAAGGCAATCCATAACATCAGCGGCATGCTTAAGAGCGGCAAGGCAAAGGTCATGGTCAGAAAACGGCGGTTTTTCAGTACCTGTTTAAAATCATCCCAGATATAGCCAATCGGCTGTTTTGGAATACTAAGCTGCTGCTCCGGCATTTTGGCTTTCAGTCCGAGCCAGCTTACAGCCGCCAAAGCTGCAATCCCAATAAAGCCCCAATGCCAGGACACATGCTCAATCATAAACGCACCCAACACTGGCCCCAGTAGCGGCGCCAGCAGCGATACATTGGCCATGAGTGCCATGACTTTAATTGCATCGCGTTCGGCAAAACTTTCCTGAATGGCGGCATAGCCCACCGCAGTTATTACCGACAGGCCAAAGCCCTGCAAAAAGCGCAGCAATAAAAAGCTTTCGATGTTCTGGGTCAATAAAATCAGCAGGCAGGTCACCACAAAAAACAGTACCCCACCCAGCAGGACTTTTTTACGGCCTAAACGGTCCGATAAAGGGCCTAAAATGGCCGCGACACAGGCACCGCCGAGCAGATAAAATGACATCGAAGAGGCTGCCCAGGAACTGCTGACGCCAAAATCCTGGGTAATGGCGAGCATGGCCGGCTGTACCAGATCATTGCCGATATAGACAGAAAATTCGAACAGCACCAAAGCCAGCGGAAACATTAAGGTGGCGCGGGAGAGCGTTGTAGTTGGAGTGGTTTGCATAGCGCTCAAAAGCCTGCCAGATCAGCAGGCTGCAATCATAACAATGGGCGCAGTGTAGCAGAGTTTATTTTTAAAATCTGTGACTTTTCTGATGAGGAAATGCTGGATTTGCGGCAGCAGCACTTAGCTAGAGCGGCTGAACAAAATCAGTATAAATCCCCGGTTTAAAAACAGAAAAGCGTAGGGTTTAGCTACGCTTTTCAATCAAAATCATTAAAAGATTCAAGCGGATTAAGGACATACAGCCTTCTGGAAAGTCTTGGTATTTTTGCCGCGCAGACATTGATAGCTCTTTTCAGTTTTCACTTTTTCCCAGTCGCCATCGACCAGTTTAAAACTGTAAATGGTGCGAATCGAGCGTACCGAATCATCCATTAAACCGGTTTCAGTCACTTTAACCTGGGCCGCAGTCGGTGATTCGACATTATTAAAGAATTGACGCAGCTCGACTGTCGCCAGCTGTTTACGTAAATCCGGACGCTCTTTTAACACCTGTGCCAACGGTGTTTCGGCAGACGGTGTCACTTTAGACACAATATTCTGGGTGGTGGCACATCCTGTAACAGCAATCGCCAGTCCTGCCATTGCAGCGAAACGAAACATAACTCTATCCAAACTGATTCAACACTGTAAAAATGATGCCGGCTTTTTGCGCTTAACACTATGCACAGAATGTAATTTGAACGAGATTGCACATGATAAGTGCCATAAAAAAAGCGCATCCGGAGATGCGCTTTTTCGTTCTATTGGCCTGATTACAGGTCGAATAATTTACCCGGGTTCATAATCCCATTCGGGTCAAAGACCTGTTTCAAGGCTTTCATATATTCGATTTCTTCAGCAGAACGCGAGTATTCCAGATATGGCTTTTTGGTCATGCCAACACCGTGCTCTGCAGAAATTGAACCGTCATATTTTTTCACGGTATCAAACACATACTTGTTCACCACCTGACATTTGGCAAAGAATTCATCTTTGCTTAAATCGGCAGGTTTCAGGATGTTCAGGTGCAGGTTACCGTCACCAATATGACCGAACCAGCAGATTTCAAAGTCCGGATAGTTCTCGGCCACAATCGCATCAATTTCTTTAATGAATGCCGGCACGTGGGTAATCAGCACTGAAATATCGTTTTTGTATGGAATAAACGGCGCAATCGATTCCGAAATATCTTCACGTAAACGCCATAAGCTTTCGACCTGATCCAGGCTTTGGCTGAGTACGCCGTCCAGCACCCAGCCCTGTTCCATACAGTGCTCAAAAATTTCCATTGCCTTGTCCATAATCGGTTCAAATGGCGCTTCAAATTCAAGCAATACATAGAATGGACATTCAGTTTCAAACGGACGCTGTACATGACCATTGGCCAGTACTTTCTGCATTGCCAGTTCACCAAAGAACTCAAATGCGGTTAAATCAATTTTGGCCTGGAAAGCATGCAGCACAGGCATCACTGCATCAAAATCCGGTACACCCAGCACCATCACCTGCAGGTCTTGTGGTTGACGTTCCAGCTTGATTTCCGCTTCAGTGACGAGGCCTAAAGTCCCTTCACCACCAATGAATAAGTGTTGCAGTGCATAACCGGTGGCGTTTTTGATCATGCCTTTGTTTAAACGCAGCACATCCCCTTTACCGGTCACCACGGTTAAGCCCAGCACCCAGTTACGGGTCATGCCGTATTTGATGACTTTAATACCACCAGCGTTAGTACCGATGTTACCGCCAATTTGCGATGAACCAGCAGAAGCGAAATCGACCGGGTAATACATCCCTTGCTCTTCGGCATAGTTTTGCAGCTGTTCAGTCACCACACCGGCCTGTACCCGCACCATGCGGTCTGCCGGGAAGAATTCCAGAATCTGGTTCATCTTGTCCATGCTGACCACGATTTCACCGTTGGCCGCTACCGCACCCGCAGAAAGACCGGTACGACCGCCCGATGGCGTGACTGCGACATTGAACTGATTGGCAAGTTTCACAATCGCTTGCACCTGCTCAGTGCTCGATGGAAAAACGATGACGGATGGGTTTGGATCAAAGTGCTTGGTATGATCTCGACCCCAATTCTGGAGGCTGTCCGCATCAGTTTTAATACGGTTTTCACCTACAATTGCAGTCAATTGGGTCAATAACTCTGGGGTTAAAGCGACTGGAGCATTCATCGTTTGCAGACCTGGCAAGAATTAAACAAGAAGAGATTTATCCGGACTGGCGCTGTACATTTTAAAGTCATGCCAAAGCACAGTAAAAGATAAAAAAACGGGCAAGAAACCAACAGCCTGAGGCTGGTTTTTGCCGTCTGGGGCTATTATAAGCGATTTTTCTGTAAAACCTGAGAAAAACCATCATTTTGATAATATAGCTTTGAAAATACAGAGTTAATTCAACCAAAAATGAATCCTGCGTTTATATTTTCTACAGAAATAGCAGACCGATCAGCCATAAATGGAATGTATCTCCTGCCCGCTCCTATGATATGATACTGCCACTAAATTTGGCCTTTGTAGCGGAGCCGTAATGAGCCAACATCTTTCACTACCTAAAGATAAAATTCGTTTCCTGTTGTTAGAGGGCGTTCACCAAAATGCCATCGACACGTTAAATGCTGCCGGATATACCAACATCGACTACCGTAAAACTGCGCTTGAGGGTGAAGCGCTGAAAGAAGCGGTCAAAGATGCACACTTCATTGGTATTCGTTCACGTACGCAATTAACTGAAGAAATCTTTGAAGCTGCGAACAAGCTGATCGCGGTTGGCTGTTTCTGTATCGGAACCAACCAAGTCGATTTAAATGCAGCCATGGTACGTGGTATTCCAGTATTTAACGCACCATATTCAAATACCCGTTCTGTTGCGGAACTGGTCCTTGCTGAACTGATTCTGCTGCTTCGTGGCGTACCAGCCAAATCGGCATCATGTCACCGCGGTGGCTGGGAAAAATCTGCAGCGGGTTCTTTTGAAACACGCGGTAAGACTTTAGGTATTGTGGGTTACGGTTCAATTGGTTCGCAACTGTCTGTGCTTGCTGAAAGCCTGGGTATGCATGTGATCTATTATGATGCAGTGACCAAACTGCCAATGGGTAATGCGCGCCAGGTCGGTTCTTTGGCTGAATTGCTGGCCAATGCAGACGTGGTATCGCTACACGTGCCAGACGTTCCATCGACCCGTAACTTTATGGGCAAAGAACAGTTTGCACAAATGAAAGAAGGCGCGATCTTCCTGAATGCGGCACGTGGTACCTGTGTCATTATTGAAGATCTGGCAGATGCAATTAAATCAGGTCATCTGGCTGGTGCTGCGGTTGACGTATTCCCGAAAGAGCCGAAAGCCAATGGTGAAGAATTCGTTTCTCCACTGCGCGGTCTGGACAATGTGATCCTGACTCCACACGTGGGCGGTTCAACCATGGAAGCGCAAGCCAACATTGGTCTGGAAGTGGCTGAGAAATTTGTGGCTTATTCTGACAAGGGTATGACCCTGTCTGCAGTGAACTTCCCTGAAATTGCCTTGCCATTGACTGAAGGTAAACACCGTTTACTGCACATTCATAAAAACATTCCAGGCGTATTGTCTAAAATCAACAACCTGTTTGCTGAGCAAGGCATCAACATTTCGGGTCAATCTTTAATGACCAAAGGTGATGTCGGTTATCTGGTGATGGATGTGGATGCAACTGCATCTCAAGAAGCACTGGATATGCTGCATGATGTTGAAGGCACTATCCGTGTACGTGTTCTGTTCTAATTTCAATTAGACAGTGACACCCAAAACCACAGCCCTTGTGCTGTGGTTTTTTATTTCCCGCTTTAAAAACAATACGCAATCCTTATTTCATGTTCTTTTGAAATCGTGCATGAGTCTTGTTTTACCTGCTGACCGCTTACGCAGTCACGACATGGAAGCGTCATCTGTTCATGCTATGCTAGCGGCTATTGATCTGCTGATGATCGCCCTACTCTCCCAACCAGCCCATTTCAGTTATGTCGATACTTCAAAATGCGCCGCATCTCCGCGCTGTGCTGTTGTTGCTGATTGCCATGCTCAGCCTGCAAAGCAGCGGCTCGATGGCCAAACTGCTGTTTGATCAGTTTCCGATTCTGACCGTTTCTGCCATGCGGCTGCTGCTGAGCGCGCTGGTGCTGATGCTGATTTTTCAGCTCTGGAACATTCAGCCCAAAGCCATACGCTGGCCGGCGATTTTCAGCTACGGCGCAGCACTGGCCGGTATGAATATGCTGTTTTATCTGGCGATTGACCGCCTGCCGCTGGGCATTGCGGTATCATTTGAATTTATCGGGCCGTTAAGCGTGGCGCTGTTTTATGCCCGGCGCAAATTCGATTTTATTTGGGTCGGCCTCGCCATTGTCGGGCTGGTGCTGTTATTTCCCTTTGATCAGACCGCGCAGCCGCTCGATGGTCTGGGTGTGTTGTTTGCCTTAGGCGCCGGTGCCTGCTGGGCCTTATATATTGTGGCCGGACAGAAACCATCGGGTGTATCCGGGAATCATACGGTCTGTTTAGGTATGCTGGTCGGTACCCTGATTTTATTACCCATTGCCTTATGGGATGGCCTGCCTGTTAGCGTATTTGAACCGGGCAATTTCATCTATTTTATTGCCTTGGCAGTTCTGGCCAGCGCCTTGCCCTTTAGTCTGGAAATGATTGCACTTCGCAACCTGACTGCACTCAGTTTCGGTACACTGATGAGCATGGAACCGGCCATTGCCGCGCTCTCCGGTTTTGTCTTTTTGGGCGAACAGTTGCTCTGGAATCAATGGCTGGCCTTAAGCACCATTATTGCCGCCTCCATTGGTTGTACCTATACCGTGCAGCAGCGCAAACAGCAGTCCAGTTAAACGGTGTGGATCTGGCCAGACTGAGCTTCCTGCTGTGTAATGCTGGAATTTATTTTGACCGGCTACTCATCAAAATTTAAGCAAATTGCTATAATCAGCAGCATCTCCCCAATGTGCTGACACCCTCCGGTGTTGGTGGTGTGCTTATGCAAAATGCTCAACTGCTGTCGGTACTGTTCATGGTGCTGTCCATGACCTCGTACCAGATTAGTGCCTCCTTTGCCAAACAACTGTTTGAGGTGCTCGATCCGCTTACCGTGACCATTTTACGGTTGTGCTTTGCCGCCATTATTATCTGCCTGATGTTCCGTTCCTGGAAGATTATTTCCCGGCTGTCCTTTTTAAAATGGCGGGATCTGCTCTGCTATAGCGCCGCTTTATGTCTGATGAATGTGCTGTTCTATATGTCGCTGGGCAAATTGCCACAAGGGATTGCGGTTGGTCTGGAATTTATTGGCCCGCTGGGACTGGCCCTGCTCTCGATTAAACAGCGTAGTGATTATATCTGGGTGCTTTTAGCCATTTTGGGAATTGCGCTGATGGTGCCCTGGGGACAGGCCAACAGTGACAATTTCTCAGTCTTTGGTGCCCTCTGTGCGCTGGGCGCCGGCTTTTGCTGGGCCCTCTATATTTATTTCGGGCAGCGCGTGGTACAGCAGAATATTGGCATGCATGCCCTCACCATTGCCATTAGTCTGGCTGCGCTGACCCTGTTACCCATTGGTCTGTATCACAATGCCGCGGCCCTGGTCGATACCCAGTACTGGGGCAAAGCCATCGCCATTGCCATTTTGGCCACCGCCATTCCGTATGCACTGGACCTGAAAGCCTTACAGCATTTAAGCAAGCTCAGTTATGGCACCCTGTCCAGTTTATCGCCGGCACTGGCCGCCTTGACCGGTCTGGTGTTACTCGGTGAACAGATCAGCCTGTTGCAATGGGTCGCTTTATTCTGCGTGATGCTGGCTTCCGTGGGCGTGACTCTAAGAGCCAGCCGTAAGAAAGCTGTCAGCCCTTAAGCAAAAAGAGAGATCAAACAAGATGAATAAAAAAAAGATGGCCAAGAGAGCCATCTTTTTTAAGTCCTGAATTTAGACCAGACTGTCTTTTTGAATGGCTTTATATTTGCCGTATTCATTTAAATACTGTTTGGCCAGCTCGGTTTTCTGGCGTTCTTCCAAAATTTTCCCAGCCTGCTGGAAAAAGCCATGTTCTTCTTCCTGCAAATGATGATGCACTTTTTCAGACAGCTGCTTGGCAATCGCCAGCCAGCCCGGATTGCTAAATTCGGTTTCGGTCAGTTTTTCCAGCAGCTCATCCATTTCATGATGTTCTGCCAGCGCATGCCGGGTAATATTCAGCCCGGAATCGGTCATCATCAGTGGAATATAAAAATAACGGTCTTCGGCCACAGCATGGGCGAATAATTCATTTTTCAGTTGATCAAACAGCTCGCGGCGTTCTGGTGTATCCCCCGAGGTCTGGATTAAACGCTCGGCCAGATCACGCTGTATTTCATGGCTTTCACGTAGTGCTTCAAAAATATTCATGTTGTTATTACCCTTTCAAATGCCAAAATTTAAACACCCGACAACGGGTTGCATCATTATTGTTAAGCAGACAGGTCAGGCTAAGCATTCACTATACGCCAAGCCCGTGCGACGGTTCCTGCAGCAATTTGTATGGGAAATTTTAATAATGAGAATGATTTACAACCAGAACATCTGATAGGCCATGCGCACAATCAGCACACTAACCAGGATCAGAAATACAATCCGGATAAAGCCGCTGCCATATTTAAAGGCCAGACGTACCCCGACCAGAGAACCGGTAATATTAGCCAGTGCCATCATCGCCCCGACCATAAACAGCACATGCCCCGTGGGAATAAAGAAACTCAGCGCTGCCAGATTGGTCATAAAATTGGCAATTTTCGACAAGGCCGAGGCATGCAAAAAATCGACCTGTAAATAACGAATAAAATAGAAAATAAAAAAGCTGCCCGTGCCGGGGCCAAAAATACCATCATAAAAACCAATCAGCACACTGCCCAACGCCGCCAGGAGCAACATTTTGCGGCTTAAAGTCTGCTGCACATGCAGCTGGCCAAACTGCTTTTTCATGAAGGTGTAGATGGCAATCACGATCAGCATCAGCAGCACAAAGGGCCGCAAAATATCGGTCGGAATCATTGACACGCAGGCTGCGCCAACGAAAGAGCTGAGAAAGGCACATAGCCCGATCACGCCCAGCAATTTCCAGGACAGCTGCACTTTGCGTAAAAAAGAAAAGGCCGCCGAAGCAGTGCCACAAATGGAAGCCAGTTTGTTGGTGCCAAACACAGTGGCCGGCGCCAGTTGCGGCATCGCGCCCATAATCGCCGGAATCTGGATCAGGCCGCCACCACCAACCGCGGCATCAATTGCACCGGCACAGAAGGCAAAAATCACGAGGCTGATGACGATTTCAATATCCATATCGGGGCAATCCTGTGGCCTCAGTGCAGATGAAAATTAGAGATTCAAGACCCGTTTTGGTACCAGACGTTTTTTATCGGTAATTTCCGCCAGCCCTAAACATTTCTCGCCCTCAAATACCAATACCTGAGTTGCCGCCGCATGGTCAATATTACTTTCCATGCCGCGACAAAAATATTCGGCCCGGCCTTCTGGCACCTGTACCTGTGGAAAATGCTCAATCGGGGCATAAACCGGCAGCAACAGCGCTTCACGCTCGGCTTCGCTCAGGCTTTCCAGATAGTCCAGGGTGTAGCTTGGGATCAGATCAAAATGCCCGGTCTGAATACGGTGCAAATAGGTCAGATGCCCATAGCTGCCGAGCGCCTTGGCAATATCTTCACCGAGTACACGAATATAGGTGCCTTTGGAACAAGTCACATCCAGGGTGATACTATTGTCAGTAAACCCTAGCAGCTCCAGCGCATAAATACTGATGGGACGCGCATCCCGTTCAATTTCAATGCCTTTACGGGCCAGCTCGTATAAGGGACGGCCTTCTTTTTTCAGCGCTGAATACATCGGTGGCACCTGCTGAATATCGCCAGTAAATTGCGTCAGGACGGTTAAAATATTTTCTTCAGTCAATGCCGGTACCGCAGCCTCTAACAGCACTTCACCTTCAACATCACCGGTGGTGGTGCTGTGTCCCAATTGAATGGTGGTCTGGTAACGCTTGGTTGAATCCAGAAGAAAATGCGAAAACTTGGTCGCCTCGCCCAGACAGATTGGTAATAAACCAGAGGCCAACGGATCTAAAGCCCCTGTATGCCCTGCTTTCTGTGCACGAAATAACCAGCGGACTTTTTGTAATGCCGCATTCGAGCTAATCCCTAAGGGCTTATTTAACAGAAACACACCGCTAATATGACGACGCTGAATTTTAGGAGAAGAGGCTTTCATGATAAAAATCAGACCAAATTTTAAATTGCCGCCATGGTAAAACCCTGTGAAAGTATTTACAACGTTTGTGACAGTGAAATCTATTAATGACGCTTCGCTGTGACCTCATCTTGTACAAAAAATCTATTTTATTGTTGAGATTCAGTCGTTACCATGCACTTTAACGCAGTATAAAAATGACCTGTTTGGCTATGTTTTTTATACTGAAATTCACGCATGATGCTGCGTTTTTAGAACTAGATATTTTTTCATTATAACGAATAACATCACCCCATTTAGGTGCATAGGATATGCAAAAAAATAAATTATGGATGCTCTTGGCAATCATCATTGTGGTGATTGTCAGTCTAATTCTTTGGTTACGCCCAACACAAAGCACACAGTCCAGCAGCTCCACTGAACAGCAAAACAATGCTACACATCACGGTACAAGCGAGGCTAATTTTCAAGCTGGTTTGCCAAGCTATGCCAGTCATAGCCAACAAGACACTGAAATTAACTGTCAAATGCAGCTCGATGCCAGCAATCGCCTGATCGTCAATGAACAAACCCGCAACTGTTTTGAATATTTTATTACCCAGTTTGGTGAAAAGACCTTAGAACAAATCAAACAAGACTTTAAAGGCTATGTTAGCCAAAACCATCAAGAACCAGCACTATCACAAATTTTAGACTTATGGACACGTTATCTCGACTATCGCCAAGCTTTAGGGGAGCTGACACCACCTACAGGGATTGATCAAGAAGACCCTGCTTACTACCGCAGCATTTACACCAATACACAAAATCTGCGCAAAAAATACTTTTCTAATTATGAAATTGAAGGATTATTTGGCACAGAAGATACGTACCACGAATACACACTTGATCGCATGCAAGTTCTTGCTGACAAGAAATTGAGCGAAGCTGAAAAAGCACAACGGCTAAAAGATTTATTTGAACAACTACCCGAAGATTGGCAAGAAAATCTAGAACAACTGAATAAATTGGATGATTTGCGTAAACTCACTGCAGACATTAAAGCCCGTGGTGGTTCAAGTGAAGAAATTCGCCAAATGCGTCTGAATCTGGTAGGTCCTGAAGCTACACAACGTTTAGAAAACCTAGATAGCGAACGTGCCAACTGGAAGTCTAGTGTTAATAACTACTTAACGGAACGAGATGGTATTATGAAAAGCGGCATGAGTGATGCAGCCAAACAGCAAGCCGTACAAAAGCTACGCCAACAACACTTTAAATCACCAGAAGAACGCTTACGTGCTGAAACGTTTGAGCAAGTACATGATCAAGGAGGCAAACTGCCCTTTGCAGATTAATTCATAACTTTAAAAAAGGGACATAAATTGTCCCTTTTTTGTATGCAAATTTTTCTCAATTCAAGTGCAGTTTTTCAAATTCATTAAAAATCAAAGCGTTAAATATTTATATACATTTGTATATAAAACAATATTTTAGCATTCATCGAAATGCTCGTTACTGTCCCAAAATGACATGGTTTTTAAGCCCTAGCATGAAAAAATAACTGCTCCAAAAACAAGCACTTTTTATTTGTAATAAGTGGCTTAAATAACATGCCCTTGCGGATGAGCATCGGCTAGAAAACAAGAATATAAAACATAGGAATTGTTTATGAAAACCTTCATAAGAACAACACAGGCACTTGCTTTGTCGACTCTAGCGATTGGGCTCAGCATGCATACTCAAGCAGCAGGTAGTGCAAGCCAAGTAACAGCAAAAGTCACTTCAAATTATGCGAAAACCAAATACCCAATTTTAATGGTTCATGGCTGGCTCGGTTGGGAACGCATTGGTACCAATACCATTGGTTTAGATTATTGGTATCAAATTCTGCCAGATATGGCACGCAATGGTTCTACTGTATTTGCAGCTCAGCTTTCACCTGCCAATACTACTGCACATCGTGGTGAAGCCCTCATTGCCCAAGTTGAAGATGTCATAGCAATCACAGGTCAGCCAAAAGTGAATCTGATTGGTCACTCGCATGGCGGCCCTACAGTCCTTTATGCAGCACAAGTAAAACCAAATGCAATTGCTTCAATCACTGGGGTTGCAGGAACTTATCATGGCTCTAAAGTTGCAGATGACATCCAAAATAATACGCTGACCCGTACAGCATTTAATATTCTAGGTGATTATATTATTGGACCATTAATTGCCTTAGGTCAGCTCAAACCTGAACTGGAAATTGACTTTGATGCATCGATGAAGTCCCTCACACAAACAGGTTCAAAAACCTTTAATGCAACGGTTGCACAAAATGCCGTGAAAGATGGCGTTTTAGCAGCGACTGAAAACTGTAATAAAAACCTAAAACCACGTGACAGTAAAGGCATCTATTACTATTCATGGACAGGTGTGGCGCAAGCGACCAACGCCTTAGACATTGATACGATTTTAATGCAACTTGGGCCATTGTCGTATGGCAGCAAAGACAATGACGGCATGGTGGCACGTTGCAGCGCCTTCATTGGTAAAGTCATTAAAGATGACTACAAACTTAATCACACCGATCTTGCCAACATGATGTTTGGCTTAAAAGGTCTATTCGCACCAGATCCTGTCGCGATGTATCGCCAACATGCCAACCGCTTAAAACTACAAGGTTTATAAGCAAAATGCCTTTATATTACGCGATATAAAGGCATTGTTTTTTTATTGCGCTCGCCTCAGGATGAACAATGAAAATATTTCCATTCTTGGCATTGGCTTTAGGGGTGGGTGCAATCTCATCCACAAAAGCCAGCACTGCCTTACAAGCCTATCAAGCATCTTTTGTACTCTCTAGCTATGCGAAAACGAAGTATCCCATTGTCTTTGCACATGGCTTTGGTAGTTTGCTCGGGCATAGCATGAATGTTCTTACTCAGAATCAATATCCTGTTGAGATCACCGCGGCTTTAGATGCAATGCATCCAGAAAAAATACAACGCTTTAATGCGCTGTATGGTTCGAGTGCTATTCCGAAAGATTGCAACAGCCAAGGGACTAAAATCACATCGAATGGGATTCATCATTACTCATGGATGGGCAATCGCCAAGTCACCAATGCAGTCGATGTCATTGAATCCACCGTCGTTACCTTGGGTGGTAGTTTCTTGAAAGGCAGCCCCAATGATGGTGCATTGCCTCTTTGCAGCGGACGCTATGGACAAATTATCCGTCAAGATTATCAACATAACCATTTTGATGAAGTGAATCAGTTCTTCGGCATTATTGGCACTTTTGCACAAGATCCTGTGGCCTTGTATCGCCAACATGCCAACCGTCTTAAATTACAAGGTTTATAAACAAGCATTACATATATTCAACCATAAACCTACGTGGATTGTTTAGATTGAAATCAGGCTGGGACTGCCTAAAACAACAAGAGGAAACAACAATGAAATATGGATTAATCACTGCTGCTTGTATCGCAGCCATGACCATGACGACGGCTCAAGCCAACAGTACGCAAGCCAAACAATATACTGCCAAAGCATCGACACAGTATGCCAAAACCAAATATCCAATAGTATTTGGTCATGGTATGGCAGGTTTTATTCAAATTGGTAGCGATCCTTTCGGTTTAGATTATTGGTATCAAATTCTGCCAGATTTAGCGCGTAATGGTGCCAATGTTTGGGCAACACGTGTTTCGCCATTTAACTCTTCAGAAGTTCGTGGTGAGCAGTTGAAACAACAAGTGGAAGAAATTTTGGCGATTACCGGCGCACAGAAAGTCAACTTAATCGGCCATTCACATGGCGGACCAACGATTCGCTATGTGGCAGGTGTCATCCCAAATAAAGTTGCATCTTTAACTTCTGTCGGTGCACCACATAAAGGCTCACCCGTTGCCGATTTAATTTTAAAAGCTGAAGGCACTGTTGTTGAGGGTACATTGGTAGGTGGCGTGAACCTTGTATCCAAAGCCATCACATGGGCACAAGGCTTAGATCCAAATAGTTTCCCTCACAATTCACTTGAAGGTGGACGCAGTTTAACTGCTGCGGGTTCCGCAGCCTTTAACCAAAAATTCCCAATTGGTATGCCAACAACGAGTTGTGGTGAAGGTAGCTATCAAGAAAAAGGCATTTATAACTATTCGTTCACAGGCGTAGGTCAAGTGACGAATCTACTAGATCCTGACTCTGCGCTCAAAGTGACTGCACTACTGATTGATGGTGGCAAAAACAATGATGGCTTAGTGTCGCGTTGCAGTGCCAAATTCGGTAAAACCATTCGTGATAACTACAACTGGAACCACCTAGACGAAGTCAATATGGTCTTTGGCTTAAAAGCCATGTTTGCTCCAGACCCTGTGGATGTTTATCGTCAACATGCGAATCGTTTAAAACTACAAGGGCTATAAAGCTCAACTCATTAAAGCCCTGCATTGCAG
>NZ_JAYJLP010000008.1:0-143712 GCF_051949055.1 Acinetobacter sp. Brlt_5 | reverse complement strand
CGCCAAGAACATACTTGCGCTTGGGCATAAGCGTCTAGCAGTAGGAATCTCCCTCCTTTCAGGTGGGTGAGGATGTCAAGAATAGAATCAATCCTCCGGGTAGACGCTGCATCATTCATGTGACATCGCATCGGATAATTCATGGCTTTTTCGCGTTGTGTTTTGCAATTTAAGCGGTTTTGTCTTAAAATAATGCACTTGCTGTAGTGATGCACGGCAGTCAGACAGATGCTTGACATCGGTTTGATTTTTATCAAGGTATTTTATAAGCATCTCGGAGAAATCGAATGGCTTTAACAAACGCAGATCGCGCAGAGATCATCGCTAAATTTGCTCGTGCTGAAAACGACACTGGTTCACCAGAAGTTCAAGTAGCTCTTTTAACTGCTCAAATCAATGACTTACAAGGTCACTTCAAAGAGCACAAACACGACCACCATAGCCGTCGCGGTCTGATCCGTATGGTTAACCAACGTCGTAAATTATTAGACTACTTAAACGGTAAAGATCACGGTCGTTATGTTGCGTTGATCGGTGCTTTAGGTTTACGTCGTTAATTCGATTTAGACTTTTATTTTCGGGTTATTGCATGCGTTGCGCTGTATGTCTGAAAACTAAAGTGTACCCGGCGTTGACCGGGTAATTAAGAAGGGGCGATTGTTTCGCTCCTTCTTTGTGTTTAAAAAACCTATATTTCTAGTGAGGTCGGCTTCTAAGCTTTGTCATTTACTTGAACCTGAGTCGTGAATGCCAAACCTTAGGGGTCTCCACTAGAATAAAATCAGGAAACAAAAATACATGTCAATGTTTAATATTATTCGTAAAGAATTCCAATATGGTCAGTACAACGTGGTACTGGAAACCGGTCGTGTTGCACGTCAGGCCAACTCGGTTTTAATCACCATGGGTGGTGTATCGGTACTGGTGGCGGTAGTTGCACAGCCAACAGCAAAAGCCGGTCAGGACTTTTTCCCACTAACCGTAAACTATCAAGAAAAGCAATACGCTGCTGGCCGTATTCCGGGTGGTTATGGCAAACGTGAAGGCCGTGCGTCTGAGGCAGAAACTTTAATTTCACGTCTTATTGATCGTCCAATTCGTCCATTGTTCCCGGAAGGTTATTACAACGAAATCCAGGTAACAGCAACAGTTGTCTCTTCTGACAAAACCATGGAAGCGGATATTGCTGCCATGTTAGGTACTTCAGCAGCACTGGCAATTGCGGGTACACCGTTCCGTGGCCCAATTGGTGCAGCACGTGTGGGTTTAATCAACGGTGAATACATCCTGAACCCGAACCACGAACAGCTGGCACAGTCTGACCTTGACCTCGTGGTTGCAGGTACAGAAGCTGCAGTACTGATGGTTGAATCTGAAGCGAAAGAACTGTCTGAAGACCAGATGCTGGGCGCAGTGTTATTCGGTCATGACGAAATGCAAATTGCGATTCAGGCGATTAATGAATTTGCAGCAGCGGCTGGCGCAACTGAGTCAACCTGGACTGCACCAGAGAAAAATGAAGACCTTCGCGCGAAATTAAAAGAAGCGTTTGAAGCGAAAATCTCTGAAGCCTATACCATTGCAATCAAACAAGACCGTTATGCTGCTTTGGATGCATTGCAAGCAGAGGCGGTTGCGCAGTTCGTACCTGAAGAAGATGTAGATGGCATCGCAGATGACCTGAATGAACTGTTTGAAGATCTGAAATACCGCACTGTACGTGACAACATCCTGTCTGGTAAGCCGCGTATTGATGGTCGTGACACCAAAACTGTACGTGCGTTAGATGTACAGGTGGGCGTTCTTGATCGTGCTCACGGTTCTGCGCTGTTCACCCGTGGTGAAACACAGGCGTTGGTAACAACGACTCTTGGTAACACCCGTGATGCATTAATGGTTGATACCCTGGCTGGAACCAAAACTGACAACTTCATGTTGCACTACAACTTCCCGGCTTACTCGGTTGGTGAAACGGGTCGTGAGTCTGGTCCTAAACGTCGTGAAATCGGTCACGGTCGTCTGGCACGTCGTGGTGTACAAGCGGTTCTTCCAGCTGCTGACCGCTTCCCGTACGTAATCCGTATTGTATCGGACATTACTGAATCGAACGGTTCATCTTCTATGGCGTCTGTATGTGGTGCATCTCTGTCACTGATGGATGCCGGTGTTCCACTAAAAGCACCAGTTGCGGGTATCGCGATGGGTCTGGTGAAAGAAGGCGAGCGTTTCGCAGTGCTTTCTGACATTCTGGGTGACGAAGACCACCTGGGCGACATGGACTTTAAAGTTGCCGGTTCTGCCAACGGTATTACTGCGCTGCAAATGGACATCAAGATCGAAGGGATCACTGAAGAGATCATGGAAGTGGCATTGAACCAGGCTTATACCGGTCGTATGCACATCCTGAACGAAATGAACAAAGTGATTTCACGTGCACGTCCAGAAATTTCAATGCATGCGCCTACCTTCCAGGTCATTACCATCAACCCGGACAAAATCCGTGACGTGATTGGTAAAGGCGGTGCAACCATTCGTCAAATCACTGAAGAAACCAAAGCGGCAATTGATATTGAAGACAACGGTACAGTTCGCGTATTTGGTGAAACCAAAGCAGCTGCACAAGCGGCTATTGCCAAAATTCAGGCTTTAACTGCTGAAGTTGAACCAGGCAAAATCTACGCCGGTAAAGTAATTCGTATTGTTGAATTCGGTGCCTTCGTAAACATCATGCCGGGTACAGATGGTCTGCTGCACATTTCTCAAATTTCAAATGAGCGTGTAGCCAACGTGACTGACGTACTGAAAGAAGGCCAGGAAGTGAAAGTCCAGGTTGCAGATGTCGACAACCGTGGTCGTATCAAGTTAACCATGAAAGACATTGATCAGGCTTAATTTCAGGCCCTGATGAATTGAAAAAGCCCGCTTTATGAAGCGGGCTTTTTTATGTCATGATCGCAAAATAAAATGACAGGAATGTGGATGCACGCGGATGCAACAGTATTATTTTTCCCTTCATGACACCACACAACAGTTATTTCTGCATCGGGAGTCGGCCGCCGAGACAGAATTTATCTGGCTGGACTATACCCGGGAAGATGTACGCCAGCATCCGGAACAGTGGCAGCAACAGGTACTGCAGCTCACTCAGCTGTGGCTGAACGAATATCATCTGCGCGATATTTTAAATCTGGAACATCCCTGCAATTTCGATAGTCTGGAAGATTATGACCTGCTGATTTTCCGCAAATTGATTACCCCGGATGACCAGATTTATAACTTTAATGACGAAGCGCATGAGCATGTGTTTGGCTTAAGCACCACACCGGTCAGTTTTATTCTGACCCCGCAGGTGCTTATTACGGTGCGTGAGCAGGGCAATAAAGCCATTGAAAATTATATTGCCCGTTTAGATACCATTTTAAGCCGGCCGGCTGAAGAGCAGAGTAAACCGAAAAAACTGGCGACCTCGCCTCTAGATTTGGCCTTACGTTTACTGAACAGTATGGTCGATGACTATTTAAACCTGCGTCATCCTTTAACCCGCCGGGTCGAGTTTTGGCAGCGTGAGCTGTTGCAGGGCCATCGCCGTTTTAACCAGTGGCATCAGTTGCTACAGGAAAATATGGCATTTCAGCATGTGAAAAATCTGTGTGAAGAACAGATTGATACCTTGCAGGAACTGCGCGATGAAATTGTCGAAAACTATCTGCATTTAAAAGGCAAGAAACGCAGTGAAAAACAGGAAATCATGCTGGTGCGGGTAGATGACTTAAGCAGCCATGTGGCCCGCATCCAGAAACATACCTTGCGTTTAAGAAGTGCCATTCAGGCGGCCATTGACCTGCATTTTTCTGCCATTGCCAACCAGACCAATGAAAATATGCGGATTCTGGCGATTATTACCGCGGTGTTTGCACCCTTAACCCTGTTAACCGGAATTTACGGCATGAATTTCGTGATGATTCCGGGGCTGGATTCACCCTATGCTTTCTGGGTGATGCTTGGCACCATGCTTATTACCACCTTGTTGCTGCTGTATTATTTTTATCGGCGGCATATGGTGGGACGCGGTGAAAAAAGTGTGCTGGACATGCTTTCGCAGCGGCCGGATCGGACCCGGATGGACCTGTTCTGGTTTCTGGATTATGTGCCTGGCAAGCCATTACTGCCGGAAGGTCAGAACGCTCTTCGAGATTCTCAGCTTAAACCAAAATAATGCAGCCTTCATTTGCCTGCCCGAAAGAAAGCATCTGCTTTCTTTCGGGCAGCGTGCAGATTTCATCGCACTGCAATAAAAACTGGTTAAGGTGAAGATGAAGGATTTTGCTGGGCCTGCTGCAAAAGCTGATAAATCTGATCTTTCAGTTTTAATTTTTTGCGTTTCAGCGCCTCGATATCATCATTAATCTGATGAACCGGATCAAGCTCGAGCTGGCTGATTTTCCGGTCCAGATGTTCATGATCTTCAAACAGGCGCGCAAAATGTGGGTTGTCTTCGCGCAGTTGTTGCATTAATTCCCGAAACTCCGGGAACATGAGTTTGACCTTTTTGTTGCATTCTTTTGTTTTCATTGCGACCGTCTATTTTCCCAAAAATAAAGAGAGGGAAATACGCAGATTTCCCTGTAGAGAGTAAATGGCGTAATGCCTAGCTTTGTCTTAAATGCAGATGTTTGACTTCTTTGCGCAAATTTTGCAGCTCATCAATCAGGTCGAGCATCATGGCGACGGCAGAAAAGCTGGCATTAAAATCACGTTGCAGGCGATAGGCCTGGCGGGCACGAGAGACATCTTCCCCAAAAAACTGGTGAATCCGTTCTTCCGGACGTGAAGGGAGAATGTCATATTCTAAAAGCTGTAATACCCATTCCGGGCTTTGACCACAAGCTTCAGCAAAATGCTCTAAATCAAAAGATACGCGCTCATCTATAATTTCAGCTTGTGGGCGACCAGACTGGGAGTTTTCGCGATATTGGATCGTGGTCATGGCTTACTCCTTTTAGCTTGAACTTGTTAAAACAAGGAAGAGCAGATGCATGGGTTGTTCTAACGTAATTTCGGGTCTATGCGCTGCGCTCTTGTTGTTTTATCTGAAGGATTAATTTTATTTAAAACCATATTTCAGCATTTGGCTGTTTTGTTTGGTATTCCTTTGTGCTTGAAACGTAGCCTTGCTTGCTTTTTCGCCATTTTGCTGGCACCAAGGACGCTTAGCAGGCCTACCTTCAGCTAATCTTCAGTTTAAATAAACTGTTTAAATTTTATTCATTATTCAGGCTTTCGAGAGGGACGGACAGAGGGTAGAGCAACTATATTGTTTCAAATTATGTCCATATCATTAAGATAAAATGAAGGCTTCCGTAGAAGCCTCTTGTAAACCTGTTGAAGAATCAGTATTTAATCCAGGTCACGCTACGACCAATCACGGAAACACCGACATAGCCGCGTAAGGTCAGGCGTTTACCGTTGGCACTTAGGCGTGCCTTGCCTTTATAGACTTTGCCGCCAATCGGGTCGAGTACACTGCCTTGCACAAACTGTAACGGGTTTTTTGGATCCTGCCTAAAGCCCCAGATAAATGGCAAGCCGATAAACGGTTTGTTTTTAAGCTGGCCCGGACATTGGTGGCAAATATTCATTTTTTCTGCACCCGGAATGTTGCGGGTTTCAACAATAATACCTTCATAGGTGCCATCTGGCTTTTTACGGATTTCGACATCGGCACGGGAATAACTGGTACGGTCATCAATTGTTTTCCATTTCCCCACCAATGGATCATTCTCTGCGAAAGATACACCTGAAACTGTTGCCAAAAGCAATCCAGCAACAATCCCTGTAAACCCCTTTTTCATGATTATTATCCCACAACGCCATGCGCGTTATTAAAATTAGAGTAAAGTACCTAATTCTATAGAAGAAAATACTGTTAAATCAATGAGATAATAAGTGAAAACGATCACAATAAGATATGAAACTGCTAAGTAGTTTAAGCTATTGCGTGCGCTTGAATTCATCAGTCAGGTTATAAACTGAATATGTGCTTGCGGTAGATGAATAAAGCGGTATGGTTTGTCGTAATCCAGTCGCTTAAAAAAGATGAGTAACAGCTTGAGCGAGATTGATGCTGAGTTCAGTAAAAAGCGTGCGCTATTTGAAGCTATATCTACAGCGCAAAAAGCTTGAATAAACGTATGAAACTAAATATAAAAAAAGAGACCAAACCGTTCTCCGGTTTGATCTCTTGGTCGGCTTGAATAGTGCGGCTTAGCTTAGGTGTTCACCAAACAGGCCGAGTGCTTCTTCTGCAGTAAACTGATAACGTGCATTACAGAACTGGCAATCCATCACAATCGGGTTTTGATGTTCCAAGGTTTCGCGTACTGCATTGGCCCCAATCTGGGTCAGTGCCGTAGCACAGCGTTCTTTGGAACAGGTACAGCCAAATTTAAGATGTTCAACTTCTGGCAGACGTACTTCTTCTTCGTTGTACAGACGGTACAATACTTCCTGAACTTCCAGATCGGTCAGTTCGCTGGTTTTCAGGGTTTCGGTCAGCATGGTCAGACGTGGCCATAAATCTTCATCTACACGTTGCTGTTCTTCTTCGCTATTTCGCGGTAACAGCTGAATCAGCAAGCCGCCAGAACGCTGGTCGTTGCTGGCCAGTACAATACGGGTGGGAATTTGTGCAGATAAATCATAGTATTGCATCAGGCAGCCGGCCAGATTTGGCTTGTCTAAAGGCACAATACCCTGATAACGCTCACCAAATTCCGGTTCAATATTAATAAACAGCACCGGATTGACCAGGGTTTTGAGTACCGTGCTGCTGTCTTCAGCCTGCTGGAAATGTGGATCTGGTTCATAATCTGCCAAAGCACGAATTTCACCCAGATGATTACATTCGGCCATTGCCCATTTAAAGGTGCCGCTGGCCTGAATTTGCAGGCTAATCCGACCTTTAATTTTTAAGGTACTGGCCAGCAAAGCGGTGGCACTGAGCATTTCTCCCAAAAGGACCTGGATGGCAGGCGCATAGTCACGTTGGGCCAAAATGGTTTGCAGGGCTTCTTCAAGATGAACAATCTCACCGCGGACAGGGCTATCTTCAATAAAAAAGCGTTGGCGTAAATCAGACATAAAATTCTCCATAACCCTGCATTAATGGTGATGATATTGTAAATCACAAGTCAGTTTGATTCATTACGTGTTACATCAATATGATGGTTTTGTAGTGAACGCTTTAAATCTACACCGGTCGGGCTTTCCCGGACCTGAGCATCATTCTCGAACAGGTGCTCCAGCTCGGCCAGTGCATTGCGATGAGTTTCATAGATTTTTTGCTCATCGGTATAAATATTCTGCTGCTGGGCCAGTAATTTTTCATCATAACTGCGAAACAATTCGATACTCTTGTAAGCATCTTCTTCAGCAATACCTTGGTCGCGTAGCGCGCAATAGGCCATGCCTAGGGAAGATAAATAGGTTTCACGCCAGATGTGTTCAACGCCTAAATCCCGCAACAAATGCACATGATGGCGGTCACGGGCACGTACCAGCAGTTTGAGCTGTGGATAATTCAGGCGGATATGCCGAGCCACATTCATCGAGTCTTCAATATCATCAATGGCCAGAATAAAGGTCTTGGCATGTTCAATCCCGGCGGCACGTAAAATATCGGGCTGGGTGGCATCGCCATAATAGACTTTACCGCCATAATTGCGCACAAAATCAACTTTATCCAGGTTGCTGTCAATGGCGGTATAGGGTAGGTGCTGCAAATAGGCCACCCGTGCAATAATCTGCCCAACCCGGCCAAAACCGGCAATAATCAGCGCTGGATGCGCATCGGGAATCTGGTCATATTCCGGCGTCTTGTCCTGATTCAGACGCGGAATCACCTGGCTGGTCATGAACCAGTACAGCACCGGGGTTAGCACCATCGACAGGGTCACCATCAGGGTAATCGGCTCTAAAATGGCCTGTGCCACCACTTTTTCTGTTAAGGCAACCTGTAACACCACAAAGGCAAATTCACCGCCTTGCGCCAGACAGGTGGCCAGTAGCAAACTGTTTTGCCAGGAATATTTAAAATACCGGGCAATTGCGGTCAGGGAAATAAATTTCACCAACAGCAGTACTAATGCTCCGCCCAGAATGAACAGTGGACTGTCGATCAGCAGGGACATCTGAGTGGTCATCCCCACGGTCATGAAAAACAGGCCGAGCAATAGTCCTTTAAACGGTGCGATACTGGCTTCCAGTTCATGCCGGAATTCGGAATCAGCCAGCAGCACCCCGGTCAGGAAGGCGCCAAGCGTGGTGCTAATCCCCAAGACATCCATCAGGCAAACCACCGCCAGCACAATAAACAGGCCGACCGCGGTAATCAGCTCATGCGCGCCGGTTTTGGCAACAAAACGGAAAAACGGGCGCATGAGATAACGGCTAAATAAAAACAGTCCGCTAAAGGTAGCTAAAATCGCAGCAAAATAGGCCAGCCCATGATGGGTCGATTCAGTACCGGCCAGCAAGGGAATAATCGCAATTAATGGAATGGCGGCGATATCCTGAAACAGCAGAATTGAAAAAGACTGCTGGCCATAACTGCTGTTCAGTTGCTGTTTTTCATTCAAGAGTTGCAGCACAAAGGCGGTTGAGGACAGGGCCAGGGCAAAACCAATAATCAGGCTGGCAGCAATCTGCTGCTGCAAACTGAAAAACACCAGAATCGCCAGTAACAGGCCGGTGACAGCCACCTGCGCGCTGCCCATGACAAAAATGGACTGGCGCATTTGCCAGAGCCGCTGGGGCCGCAGTTCCAGACCAATAATGAACATCAGTAAAATGACGCCAAATTCAGCCAGTTCCTGAATGGCTTCCGGGTCGCTGGCGATATTGAACACGCTCGGGCCCAATAAAATACCGGTAAACAGATAGCCGAGTACGATGGCAATCCCAAAACGCTTGAGCAGCGGAACCAGTAATAAAGAGGCACCCAGAAACAGGGTGATTTGCAGCAGTAACGACATCGACAATCCTAGGAGTTATGGTGCCCTCAGGCTGCAGCCAAGTCAGTGGTTAACTGAATTCCTGAGGGTCTATATCTAAGCTAAGTTTCATATTTGATGGCTTGTGATGCAACATATTTTGCCACCATGCACGTAGATAAAAATGTAAACGGGCGCGATCTTGCGACAACAGCACCAGATGCGCCTGATAGCGGCCGGCCTTGCGTTCCATTGGCGCCGGAATCGGTCCCCAGATATCAATTAACTGTTCAGAATTTTCTCGCAGCCACTGGGCATGTTGCTGTAAAAACTGCTGGTTCTGCTCCTGACTTTTGGATTCGCAGCGAATCAGGGCGGTATAGCGAAACGGGGGCAGCAGGGCGGCCTGACGTTCTTTTAAGGTTTGCCGGGCAAAGGCACGATAATCCTGCTCGACCAGCGTGCTCAGCAGCGGATGATCAGGACGCAGGGTCTGTAAATAGACATCGCCTTTATGTTCACCGCGGCCGGCACGACCGGCCACCTGCACAATCAGCTGCGCAGTCCGCTCTGGCGCCCGGATATCAACACTTAACAGGCCGGCATCAATATCCAAAATCGCCACTAGAGTCACATAAGGAAAATGATGCCCTTTGGCCAGCATTTGGGTGCCAAGCAGAATCAGTGGCTGGCTGGTTTGAATGCGGTCATAAATTTTTTGCCAGCTGCCGACGCGGCTGGTGGAATCGCGGTCTACCCGCATCACCTCATAGTCCGGGAACAGATGTTGCAGGTTTTCTTCAACCTTGGCTGTGCCCATGCCCAGGGTTTTCAGTTCGCTATGCTGGCACTGCGGGCATTGCTCCGGCTTGCGGTGAATGGTGCCACAATGATGGCAATGCAGATGGGTATATGGACTATGATGCAGGGTAAAGTTGGCATCACAATGCGGGCATTGTGCCTGCCAGCCGCAGCTGTCACAGACCAGCACCGGTGCATAACCACGGCGGTTTAAGAAAATTAGCACCTGTTCTTTTTTCTGCAGGCGTTTCTTGATTTCCTGAATCAGCAGCAGGCTTAGACCTTGCTGCTTTTGCGCAACTTTTAAATCAATGATGTGAATTTTGGGCATCAGTGCCGGGCCGGCACGCTGGTTCAGTTCCAGACGGATCATTTTACCCTGTTCCGTTAAGGCATAGCTGTCAATGCTGGGCGTGGCTGAACCGAGAATCACCGGGCAGTGTTCTAAATGAGCACGGTATAAGGCCACATCGCGGGCATGGTAACGAAAGCCTTCCTGCTGTTTAAATGACAGGTCGTGTTCTTCATCCAGAATAATCAGCCCCAGATTGGGCAGCGGGGTATAAATTGCCGAGCGTGTACCAAGAATAATCGAAGCCTTGCCAGTCTGGGCGGCCTGCCAGGCCTGCAGACGTTTGCTGTCATTTAAACCGGAATGCAGCAGCGCAATATGACAGTGAAAACGTGACTGGAAGCGGCTAATGGTTTGAGGAGTCAGGCCAATTTCCGGCACCAGCACCAATACCTGTTTACCCTGTTTTAGCACTTCCTGCATGATTTGCAGATAGACTTCGGTTTTACCACTGCCGGTCAGACCATCGAGTAAAAAGGCCTGATAACGATGCTGTGCTTTCAGTACGGTTTCAATGGCCTGTTGCTGGTCGCTGTTCGGGGTTAAAGGCATTTGCGCCAGCGTCATCGGAACCGGGCTAAAATCCTGCTGCTCCAGATCGCAATAGCAAATCTGCTTTTTTTCCAGCGCTTTTAAGGTTGCAGTTTCAATGCCGGCCAGATTCAGGATATTTTCTGAGGTCCCGCTCGGATGCAGCTTCAGGACTTTATAAGCCTCCTGCTGCTTCTCGGAGCGCTTCAGTTTGGCTTCGGCCTGATCATCCAGCAGTTTCCACATTCGTGCCAGTAAATTATACGGGCGTCCCTGACGTAACAGGCTGGGCAGGGCGCTATGCATCACTTCGCCAATCGGAAACTGATAATACTGCGCCGACCATGTCAACAAAGTTAAAACTTTCTGATCTAGAATCGGCTGCTGGTCGAGCAGCTCGCTAATGGCTTTCAGTTTAATCTTGGGGTCAAGCGGATGATCGGGCGGGAGTTTTTCAATAATGATGCCCACCAGATTCTGCCGGCCAAAGGACACCAGCACCCGCGCGCCAACGGCAGCCTGCTGATATTCAGCCGCACTGAGCATATAGTCAAACCCGTCATACAGATAGACCGGAACAGCTACACGAACACGGTAGATGGGGGCGGGATGGACGGGCGAATTTGGCATAACAGCGGGTCTGCTTCCTGATGAAAATGTCGTCGTGCTCGATCTGGAGTTATGATAGAGTGAGCAAATAATTTATATCTCAGAATATGAATGATTTTGGTGGTGAGACGCAACTGCGTTGAATAATTTTTTGGAAAATTAGAGCATTACAATGCCTGCATATCAGTTTACAGCCCTTGATGCATCAGGAAAGCAGCAAAAAGGGGTTTTAGAAGGGGATTCTGCACGGCAGATTCGTCAGCAATTGCGTGACAAGGCCCTTATCCCGATTAGCGTTGATCCGGTAGAACAAAAACAGAAGCATCAGGCCCAGCGCTGGTTCCAGAAAAAAATGACCGCTTATGATCTGGCCTTAATGACCCGGCAGCTGTCGGTACTGGTGGCCGCAGCCATTCCGCTGGAAGAAGCCTTGCGCGCCGTGGCCAAGCAAAGTGAAAAAGTCCATGTGCAGAATTTATTGCTGTCGGTACGCTCCAAGGTTTTAGAAGGATATTCACTGGCCAATGCCTTACAGCAGTCGGGGCATTTTCCGGATTTATATATTGCCACCATTGCCGCCGGGGAACGTTCTGGACATCTGGATTTAATTTTGGACCAGCTGTCGGACTACACCGAAAACCGCTTTGCCATGCAGAAAAAAGTGCAAGGCGCGATGATTTATCCAATTATTTTAATGCTGATGTCCTTTGCCATTGTGATGGGGCTGATGACCTATGTGGTGCCAGATATTGTCAAAACCTTTGATCAGGACAAAGGCGCCTTGCCGTGGATTACCGTGGCGTTAATGCAAGCCAGTGATTTTATCCGTCTGGCCTGGCCCTTTTTGCTGGTCGGGACGATTCTGGGCATCTTCCTGTTGGTCCGCTTTTTAAAAACCTCGGCCGGCCATTATGCATTTGATCGTTTAACCCTCAAACTGCCACTATTTGGTAAGCTGTCACGTGGTATAAACGCAGCACGTTTTGCCAGCACCCTGTCGATTCTGACCCAGTCCGGTGTACCATTGGTTGATGCCTTAAAAATTGGCGCTGCGGTCAGCAGTAACTGGATGATCCGCGATTCGGTTAATCTGGCGGCCGAGAAAGTCACCGAAGGGGGGAACTTGGGCACCCAACTGGAGCGCAGTGGTTATTTCCCGCCGATGATGGTACAAATGATTAAAAGTGGTGAAGCATCGGGTGAGCTCGACCGGATGCTGGAGCGCGCATCGACCATGCAGGATCGGGAGGTGACCACGCTCATCTCGACCTTACTGGCGCTGCTGGAGCCCTTAATGCTGGTGCTGATGGCCAGTATTGTGCTGGTGATTGTGATTGCGGTGATGCTGCCTATTGTCAATATGAATAATATGATTTAAATCGAGACCCATTGAAGATAACAAATGATGAAAGATTCAAGAGAGAACCTGATGCAACGGAAATCCTATTCGAATAAACAGGCCGGTTTTACCCTCATTGAAGTAATGGTGGTGATTGTCATTTTAGGCGTGCTGGCGGCGCTAATTGTCCCGAACGTGATGGGCCGTGGTGAAAAAGCCAAAGTCGATACCACCGCAATTACCTTAAAAGGTGTGGCCGGCGCGCTGGATCAATACAAGCTGGACAATGGCCGTTATCCATCCATGCAGGATGGCGGTTTAGATGCGCTGGTCAATCAGCCCGCGTCAGCTAAAAACTGGTTGCCGGGTGGTTATGTCAAAGGCGGTTATCCAAAAGACAGCTGGGACAATGACATTCAATATGTAATTCCAGGCTCTGAAGGTCGCGCTTTTGACCTGTATTCTTTTGGTGCAGATGGTCAGCAGGGCGGTGAAGGCACCGATGCCGATATTTATTATCAGCCTTAAGCCGGCTTGATTATAAATGCCGTGATGGAATATATCACTTCACCTGATTGGACTATTCAATTAAAGGTGAAGTGATAATAGCTCTTAATTATAAAAAATATACTAATATCTTGATAAATATAGATTTAAGATAATCTTTCAGATTTGAGATTCATAATAAGAATTATTCCCAACAGTACTGATTACAATAATCCCGGGAATGTGGAGCAATATCATCTATTTATTTCATTAAAACCGTTCATAATAAGTCAAAAGGCACATATTTGTCTGGAGGATGGTATGAAAGCATTAATCTTGTCGGATGAAATTAACCAGTTTCACTGGACGATGCTGAAGTCTGTTCTGCTGATTTTAAGCCTGCTTCCATTGAGTCAGGGGTTTTTGCATCTCTGGCAAAGCACCGAAGGCAGCAGCCAGATTATGGTTGGTTTCTTCGCGCTGAGCCTGATGAGCTCGTGCTTGCTCTTAAGTTTCTGGTCGGCGCTACAAGCCACTATTTTAAAACTAGAACCAGAACAGGCCTCTTGCTTTGAGCAGGCAGTGGTAAAAGTCTATCGTTATTTGCCGATGCTCTCTCTGGCGGCGATGCTGTCCTATCTGGTGACCCAGCTTTAAATGTAGACAATAAAAAACCGAGGCATGAACCTCGGTTTTTTTATTACTCCTCCCTTTTACAAAGGGTGAGAAGCACTGCTTCGCAAGGGAGGGATTTATAAAGTTAATCCCCTTAACCCCCCTTTGATAAAGGGGGACTTCATAGGCGAATTATCTTCTTGACTTAAAGCTGACATCGACCTTACGTGGACGATAGATCCAGCCCAAAACCAGCAACAGGAAGGAGAAGATCAGCACCGGCCAATCACTAAGGCGGGTATACAAGGTCTGGCCCTGCATTGCCGGTAACTCACCGCGCAGCACTGCTTCCTGATCAATTGGAGCCTGCTGCACAATATGGCCCTGATGGTCAATAAAGGCGGTCACACCGGTATTGGTGGCCCGAATAAACCAGCGGCCATTTTCTTTGGCACGCATCTGCACCATCTGTAAATGCTGCCACGGGCCGGCTGTACCGGTAAACCAGGCATCATTGGACACAGTCACCAGAAAATCACTCTGGCTGGCATTACGACGGGTCAGATTCGGATAGGCCACTTCATAACAGATGGCTGCACCCAACGGTGAGTTATGAATCATCAGCGGTTTTTGCTCTTTGGCACCGCGCGAAAAACCACTCATGGATGGATCATTCTGCAAGGCCGGCAAGACCCAGCTTAACAGGCCGGATAAAGGAATATATTCACCAAATGGCACCAGGCGCTGTTTCTTGTATAAGCCTTCTGAATCTGTACCGGTGGCCATAATACTGTTGTAGTACATCGGCTGGCCATTTTGCTGCGATTCAGGCAGGTCCCAATACGGAATACCGGTGACCCAGGCACTTCCCGATTTTTCCGCCTCGGTTTTCATGGCGGCTAAAAACGGTTCGATATCGGTCTGGAACATTGGAATGGAAGATTCTGGCCAGACAATCAGGTCGCGGCCCCATTCGGTGCGGGTCAGTTCGCTGTAGATTAACAGGGTTTTCAGTTGATATTCGGTCAGCCATTTCAGGTCTTGTGGAATATTGCCCTGAATCAAGGACACGGACAGCGGCGGTTCATCTTTCTCGCTGACAAAACTGAGCTGGGAAGCACCCCAAGCACCGGCCAGGAGCAGCAATGACGGCACCAGCCAGAAGATGCGTTTATTCAGAATTTCCACCAGCGCACAGGCCAGAATAAGGGCCACAAACGACACTCCGAACACCCCGAATAAGGGCGCATAGCTGTCCAGAAAACGCTCAGTAAAGGCATAGCCGACAAATAGCCACGGGAAACCGGTAAATACCCAGGTTTTGGCCCATTCAAAGAACACCCATAGTGGAGCGAAAGTTAGGGGTGTTTCCGGGAAGAAGCGGCGATACAGCCAGGTTTGAATGGCGGTAAATAGCCCCATGGCCAAGGCCATAATCGCAATCATCAGCACGCTTAAAATGGCCGGGGTATCTCCATAGACATGAATGGAGGTATATAGCCAGAAGGCACCGACAAACCACAGGCCAATACCGTAGGCCCAGCCAATAAAAAAGGCCTGTTTGGCAGAGCGCTGACGTAAAACTGCATAAAGCAAGGCCGGAGACAGCAGGGCAATCCACCAGTAATAATACGGTGCCAGGGCAAAACTGAAAATGGCACCTGCGATTAAGGCAATCAGCAGGGGATAAACTAGCGGGAGCTGTTTGTGTTGTTGGGATGAATCTAACAGCTTGGTGAAATAAGTCCTCATTGACGTACAGCTCGAATCAGATGAATAGTGCGTACATCTGCTTCAAGAATCTTAAACTGCCAATCCCCAATTTCAATAATTTGACCTTGCAGATCACTCACCAATCCAATTTCCTGAAGCAGTAAACCGCCGACAGTTTCTACTTCATCGTCAGAAAAATCAGCATCTAAAACATTGTTAAAGTGTTCAATTGGTGTAAGTGCCTGTACCAGCCAGGTGTTGGCGGTCTGCGGATCATGATCGGGCACAATGTATTGTGCTTCGGCATCGGCCTGATCATGCTCATCTTCAATTTCACCAACAATTTCTTCCAGAATATCTTCTAGGGTTACCAGTCCTGAAGTGCTGCCATATTCATCAATTACAATGGCAATATGGGTCTGGGTATTTTTCAGCATACGCAGGACCTGATCGGAACGCGCACTTTCTGGTACAAACAGTGGCTGACGCATCAGTGCCCGGATATCGACCTTCGGCGTTGGTTCGGTCAGAAAGGGTAACAAGTCTTTGGCCAGCAGAATCCCCACTACATTGTCAGGCTGGTCTGAAGAGAAGACCGGAAAGCGTGAATGGGCCGACTCGACCAGTACATGCAGAATATCCAGCAGCTCATCATCTTCCTGCAAGCTGATCATGGAAGTGCGCGGGGTCATAACCTCACGGATTTTGGTGGCCGGCAAATCCAGCACACCTTCCAGCATTGCCACAGTATCGGGTTCTAAAAAACGACGTGAATCTTGTACTAATTTTAGCAATTCATCGCGGGTTTCCGGTGCAGTACCTAACCATTTACGTAAGCCACGCATACCCCACGATGGGCCTGATTCCTCGTGCATGATCCTTCCTAAAGACTCGTTGTATCTAAAAAACTTGATTTAATCATACCGCAGAAAATACAGTTGTCTATTGTTTATCGACTTTCGCTGAAACAATGAATTTGATGATTTATCAGGCGGATAAAGCCAGCTTGCAGCATCAGTGGTTTTGCTGGCTTTGTGTTAGAATAGAAAAATTGTATCTCGCCGAGTTTTATTATGTCTGATTCATCCATTACCCCTGCCATTCAGCTAAATACGCGCGGTCTGCGTTGCCCTGAACCAGTGATGATGTTGCATCAAGCCATTCGTAAATCTAAATCGGGCGATGTGGTGGAGATTTTTGCCACCGACAATTCTACTTCGTGGGATATTCCAAAATTCTGTATGCATTTGGGCCATGAGCTGCTGTTACAGGAAGAAGTGCTGGATGCTGCTGGCAATAAAGAATTTCATTATCTGGTCAAAAAAGGCTAGGCCATCCTCCACAATGCCGCGGTTTTAAAGGCCATGCTTTTTATCGGATAGTTACATATTGATAAACAAGCGGCCGGGTTGAAGCGATGTTTTATGTGGTTATTTTGTATAAAATAGCCACACTTTTTTTTAGCTATTTATTACAGAACAATGATGCCAAGCAATATATTTGCAGCACTAGAAAAATTAGGCCTCAGCCCACAAAAACGTGCCCTCCATATTCAATTTTCTCAGCCTGCCTTAAATGCCGATGTTTTTTTACAGCGCATCGACGGTGAACACCAGCTCAATGACGGTTTACATGCCGAACTGATCTGTCTTTCGACCAATGCCCAGATTCCGTTAAAACAGTTTATCGGCGCGCAGGTTGCCGTCGATCAGGTCACTGATCAGGGCCAGCTGTTTCGCAGCAGCGGTATTATTACCGCCGCCGCGCAAGGTCAAAGTGATGGCTCACTGACGCTCTATAAACTCACACTAGAAGATCCGACTGCACTCTGGCATAAACGCCGTAACAGCCGCGTGTTTATGAATAAAAGCGTGCGCGAAGTCAGCGAAATTCTATTTAAAGAATGGCAAAACAAAAGCCCGCTCTTTGCCGCCAGCCTGACCCTGGACTTAACCGGACTGACCCAGGAACTGGATGTGCGTCCTTTTATCATGCAGTCCAATGAAACCGACTATGACTTCCTGACCCGGCTCTGGCGTAGTGAAGGCATTAACTGGCTGATTGATGAAGCCCAGTTACAGGTCGTACATTCCAGCAGCCCAATACAGGCCCAGAAACTGCGCCTGATTGATGACAACAGCCAGTACAGTGCCTTAAACCGCCGCAGCATTCGTTTTCATCGCTCCAGTGCCACCGAACAACTGGACAGCATCACCCAGTTGATTGCCCAGCGCAGCCTGCAACCGACCGCCGTACATCTGCAACGCTGGCAGTCAGACAGCCTCAGCCAGGAAGAAGGTGCCGGTTCCGTACAAAGCAAACACCAGCACAGTCATAATCAGGACAATGCCAGCTTAAGTCTGGAACAAGCCTGGCAGATCAGCCCGGCCTGGATGCAGGATTTAAATGGTGAAGACCAGGCCACCGCATCCTCTAATAACCAGCTGGACAAGCTGAACCAGAACCTCAGTCACTACCACGACCTGCAATCCAAATACTTTAGTGCCCACTCCACCGTCCGTGATGCTCAGGTCGGCTACTGGTTTGAACTGAATGAACACCCGGAAATTGATCAGCACAGCGCAGCAGACAAAGAATTTCTAATTACCGGCAAACAGTTCTATAACCAGAACAACTTACCTAAAGACCTCAATCAGCAGATCAACCAGCTACTCAGCCAGAGCCACTGGCATAGCCATTTTAGTTTTCAACAAAAACAACACCCGGATGAACGTCAAGGCAATACCTTAACCTTACAACGTCGCAACATCCATACGGTACCGGAATACCATCCACTACAGCACCGACCGGCGGCTCATCCACAGCGCGCCCGGGTAGTCGGTCCTGCTGGCGAAAGCATCCATGTCGATGAATGGGGAAGGATTAAAGTCCGTTTCCTGTTTACCCGCAGTGATGACCATCAGCATGATGGTGGGGCCGGCAGTAATGACAATGACACCGATTCCGCCTGGGTCGATGTACTGACGCCTTGGGCCGGAGAAGGCTACGGGGCACGTTTCCTGCCACGGATTAATGAAATTGTGGTGATCGACTTCTTTGACGGTAACATCGACCGGCCTTTCGTGGTTGGTCGTTTACATGAAGCAGAACGCTCGCCAACCCAATTCGACCAACAAGGCCAACTACCCGACACCAAAAAACTCAGCGGGATCCGCTCACAGGAACTTGAAGGCAGTGGCTTTAACCAGCTGCGTTTTGATGATACTCCGAAGCAGATTTCTGCCCAGCTGCAAAGCAGCCATGGTGCGACCCAACTGAACCTGGGGAACTTGAGCCATCCCAAAGCCAGCGCTGAAAGTGACGGTCGTGGTGAAGGTTTTGAACTGAGAACCGATCAGTGGGGTGCAGTCCGTGCTGGAGAAGGCTTGCTGATTTCCACCTACAAACAAGAACAAGCCAAAGCAAACCATCTCGATGCAAGCGAAGCCAAACAACAACTCGAAAGTAGCTTAAACAACGCCAAAACCTTAAGTGAAGTGGCCAAAAACCAACAAACTGATCCACTGAGCTTACTCGAAAACCTACAGGGCTACCTCAAGAACTTAGAGAGTGAAGACCAAAGCAAAGCCGCGGCTTTCAAACAAGCGATCATGCTCTTGGCTTCACCAAGTTCAATTGCCCTAGAAAGTAACGAAGACATCCACCTCAGTGCAGATGGGCAGATCAACCAGATTGCACAAGGAAGCATTAACACCAGCACGCAAGACAGCATCATCGGACATGCCAGCAAAAAGATCAGTTTATTTGCAGCGCAAGAAGGGGCACGACTCTATGCAGGCAAAGGCAAGATCGAGATTCAAGCTCAAGGGGATGGTGCTGATCTGATTGCTAGAAAGGGTGTGCAGATTATTTCGACGGAGGCAAATGTCGACATCACCAGTGCGAAAGAAATCGTACTGACCGCAGGCGGTTCGCAACTAAAAATAAATGCTTCGGGGATTTTTCCTACGACTGGCGGTAAGTTTGAGGTTAAAGCAGGGCAGCATCAGTTTGTGAATGGAAAGAATGTATCAGCAAAATTTCCAGCTTTACCTACCTTTAAATTATTACCTAATAAAGTGGAATTAAAATACATTTATGATGACTTAAAACCTGTTGCACAAGCTCCATTTAAATTGATTTTTGCTGATGGTTCTTCTCAAGAAGGAGTACTAGATGCCGAAGGTTATGCCAAAGTCACTATTCCTAGTGATAAAACTCAACCTAAAGTCTACTATGGCTTTAGTAGTGTTGAGGCGAAACCAGATAGAGAAAAAGTTGATAATCCTTTCAAAGATCAAAAAGTGATGAGTGTTACTGAAGCAGAGCAGTTAATTGAAAAATATAATCAACAGGAACTTGATGCATTATTAGATGAATATTTCCCTGATGAAATTGAAGAGATGCTCACGTCAAATAATATCGAATACGACGATCATGTAAGCGATTATGAAGAACAATTAATACCACAACAAAATGATGTAGACGATGCAATAGCAGATGATTTAGAAGAAATTTTACTTACAGATGATTCTACTTCTAGATTAGACCTAGGAGATAAACAATGAATACTGCCGTAGCCAAGGGTTCAACGCAAGCTGTGAGAATAACAGCTAAAGGGGAAGAATCGGCGGCTCAATGGATTAAAGGTGTACTTGATGGTAGTGGCTCCAGTCCTGCTCAAATTATTGTTGCAGTTGTGATAGGTTGTATACCCTTTGTTGGTCAAGGCGTTGATGTCGGGAATGTGATTGTCTCAGTCGTTAAAATATCAGAAAAGCCAGATAATAAAGAGAATTGGTTTGATTTGGTATTTAATCTTGTTGCATTTGTTCCAATTGCTGGTGATGGATTAAAAATTGTTTTTAAACAATTGCGTTCAGGTAAAGCTATGGGAGCTATTTTGGATGCAATACCAAGCAAAACATTACGTGGTGATGTAGATAAATGGTTTAGAACCTTAAATTGGAATACATATACAAGAGAGCTGCAAACAACTAGTAATAAAATTATTGATGGTTTAATTGGCGTCTTTGATAGTTGGATGACACGAGCTGTTCTCGGCAATGCTAAGTTAAAAACATTAGTAACTCAGCTTCAGCAAATGAAGAAAGTTGCCAATCAAAAAATTGATATGGTTATGAGAGAAATGCAAGCAGCCCATAAAAAGGCACTAGCAACCCCTTATCCTAACACTACAGCTAGAGCTCCAATTACGACTCGAACACCGACAACAACCAGTAGACCAAATCAAAATCCAGCTCCTCGCACTCAGCAAAATGGCAATGTACCAAGAAATACTGGAGGAAATAATGTAAGCCCAGGTCGTCAAAATACTTCAACGCGACGTCAACAATTACAGCGAAAAAGAAGATCAAATCAGGAGCTTGGTTCAGGGGGCGAACACATTACGGATTACTACTATGTAAAACGCATGAAAAGTCGCTCTAAAATTAATAATAATGGCGTGCTGTACGAATATCACGATACGGGTCATAACGGGCTTGATCATGTTTGGCATAGTGCTCGACTAGCACATAAGTATCGTATTACAGACAGTAAAGCGACCAATGCATTGAGCCATCGAACACTCATGACACCAAAAGCCGCCATGATGGCATTGAAAATGGGTCTCGATGTTTATATGGCATCAGACCAAGATGATAAAGTGAAACGCTCCGTTGGAACAACGGTGAGTGATGGTGTGCAGATGTCGCATTTATGGATTGCTAGTAAAATAGATTCAGCCAAAATAGTATCAAAACATGACAATTTATTGGATAAAATAGAAGATTGGCGACGAGTTAAATTCAAACCATCCACAGAAAGAAAACTAGGTAAAACCATCGCAATTCGATGTCCATATGATCGAAGTTTGGTCACTATTACTGGTGATAAATTCGATCATCATGAAAAATGTAAAGGCTTAAATAAACCTAAGTGTACACGGACAGTAACTGCACACGGTATTAAATTAGAATTTGTTTTACCAAACGAGATGTTGGAGAGATAAAAGAATGTCAACACGAGTAGATGATCAAGAAATAGATTGGCAAAAATGGTTGAGTTTAGAAGTAAAAGATACAAGTTTATTTAGAGATAAGTTGCTTGAGCAAGAAATGTATCACAAGAGATTTGATACGTTTGTTAATGGGTTATATACAGTTGTTGATGGATTTAGCCATTATAAAAATGATTCTAAATTTGGTGGATATATAGCATCTGGTCATCAAAGATTGAAAGATGCTCTGAACTTGATATCTTTACAATATTCAGCAGGCGGGGATTTAAATTTTATAAAAGAACTTTATCCATATCTTCTTCATTGGACAGAAGAATATGCTGAAACGAGTCATCTTTATAATTTAAGCCCTGATGCAGGTGGCCGTTATGTCTGGCATATCTCCTTAGGAACAGAAGATTATTGGTATATTGCTTTACGATTGATATGCTTTGGTTTACTGACAGGTTATGCAGATCAAATGAATCGGATTATGCCGATTATCGACTACACAGAAGCAACGCCTGAAGGACAAGAAAAAGATGGCTTAATTGAGCGATTGATTGCACCATTTGTAACAGATCGAGGTACACCACCAAATGAAGCACGTCGTCATTTACCTTATCGTAAGCTCATTAAACTTTTTGATGCTGCACCTGAAAAACGTCCAGACATGATGTTGCAATACTTAGAAGATTGGTATGAAGCCAGTCGTCGTGAACCATACTTTGAACAGCACCCAGAAACCGACTTAAGATCTGGTAGGAGTTATTATGGTTATTGGTCATGGGAAGCGGCAGCTGTTACATGGTTGTTAGATATTGATGATACAAATTATCGAGAGCATCAATTTTATCCGAAAGATTTAGTTGATTTTGCTAGATCGCAAGCTGAATCGGTTTCAGCAGAAACCACTATAGAAAAAATTAAAATCAAAGGTGGAGAGCAATCCACGAAAACAGGTTTTTGGACGACTCCTGCCCAGCCAAATCAGCGTCAGCACTTTAGTAAAGGTGAGATTTTACCAACGCTTTCTGAACAAGATTGGGGTGAAGTATATTGGTATTATGATGGTGAAGAATAGAATTAAAAATGCCCTTCGGGGCATTATTTTTATATGGATAATATTATTGCCCATTCTTAATATCATAAGTCCAAAGAAAAAAATAACTTCAACCATTATGAGAAATGTAAAGGCCTAAATTAGCCAAAGTGTACACTGACAGTAACCGCACACGGTATAAAATTAGAATTTGTTTTACCAAACGAGATGTTGGAGAGATAAAAGAATGTCAACACAAGTAGGTGATCAAGAAATAGATTGGCAAAAATGGGAAAGCTTAGAAATAGATAATGAAATTAGCTTTCGAGATGAATATTTATTAATACAAGATTACCATGAGAATTTTGATGAATTATTAAACGGATTATATGCCGTTGTTGATGGATTTAGTCATTATAAAAATGATTCTAAGTTTGGTGGATATATTGCTTCTGGAAGAAGACGGATTATTGATACTTTAGATTTGATGTCCTTACAGTATTCAGCAGGTGGAGATTTAAATTTTATAAAAGAACTTTACCCGTATCTTCTTCATTGGGCAGAAGAATATGCTGAAACGAGTCATCTTTATAATTTAAGCCCTGATGCAGGTGGACGTTATGTCTGGCATATTTCCTTGGGAACTGAAGATTATTGGTATATTGCTTTACGATTGATATGCTTTGGTTTACTGACAGGGTATGCAGATCAAATGAGTCGAATTATGACGATTATCGACTACACAGAAGCAACACCTGAAGGACAAGAAAAAGATGGCTTAATCGAGCGATTGGTTGCTTCATTTGTAACAGATCGAGGCATACCACCGAATGATGCACGTCGTCATTTGCCTTATCGTAAGCTCATTAAACTTTTTGATGCTGCACCTGAAAAACGTCCAGCGATGATGTTGCAGTACTTAGAAGATTGGTATGAAGCCAGTCGTCGTGAACCTTATCATGATCAACATCCACAACCTGATATTAGATCAGGTATCAGTTATTTTGGTTATTGGTCATGGGAAGCGGCAGCTGTTACATGGTTGTTAGATATTGATGATACAAATTATCGAGAGCATCAATTTTATCCGAAAGATTTAGTTGATTTTGCTAGATCGCAAGCTGAATCGGTTTCAGCAGAAACCACTATAGAAAAAATTAAAATCAAAGGTGGAGAGCAATCCACGAAAACAGGTTTTTGGACGACTCCTGCCCAGCCAAATCAGCGTCAGCACTTTAGTAAAGGTGAGATTTTACCAACGCTTTCTGAACAAGATTGGGGTGAAGTATATTGGTATTATGATGGTGAAGAATAGAATTAAAAATGCCCTTCGGGGCATTATTTTTATATGGATAAGGCTTTGTTGCATAAATATGTAAGCATCTGATTTAAATAAATTTAATTTTGGATCAAAAAATAATCAAAACCTTTAAAATCATATAGTTATGAAATCTTTGTGCAACAAAGCCACTTTAAATTCACTTTTATAACTAAGCGAAGCCAAAATTAATCAGAAATTATGATAAGATCAGCTTTCTTAAAAAATGTGTTTTTTATAAAGATGAATTGCTTAGGTAATTTTTACTGTCTTTAGCACATTTTATTATTTTTTCTTTTTTTTAATTCACATCCTATTTTGAACAGATTTTTAATCGCTCAATTTAGGATTGTATTTGCTTATCTTTATAATGCTTATATTTCAAATCCTAAATTGTGACACTCAAAATTGGAGAGGTAATTAAGAACTCAAAACTAATGGAGATAGCAATGGATCGAATTGCAATTATTGGTGCTGGCCCAAGTGGCATGGCCCAATTAAGAGCGTTTCAGTCAGCAAAGGCCAAAGGTCTACAAGTTCCTGAAATTGTATGTTTCGAAAAACAAAATGATTGGGGCGGGCTATGGAACTATACTTGGCGCACTGGTATAGATGAACATGGGGAACCTGTCCACGGCAGTATGTACCGCTATTTATGGTCAAATGGCCCCAAAGAAGCGCTAGAATTTGCCGATTATACTTTTGATGAACATTTCAAAAAACCAATCGCTTCATATCCGCCACGTGCAGTACTGTGGGATTACATCAAAGGCCGTGCAGAAAAAGCACAGGTCAAAGATTTAGTCCGTTTCAATAGTGCCGTTCAGCATATTGCCTATGATGAAACAACGCAAAAATTCACGGTAGATGTCGAAGATTATGCACAACAACAGCACTATTCAGAACAATTTGATTATGTTGTCGTTGCATCTGGACACTTCTCTACCCCACGTGTTCCTGTTTATGAAGGCTTTGATCAATTCCATGGTCGCATTTTGCACGCACACGACTTCCGTGATGCGCTGGAATTTAAAGGTAAGTCTGTGTTATTGGTTGGCAGCAGCTACTCTGCCGAAGACATTGGTTCACAATGTTATAAATACGGTGCTAAGCAAATTTACAGTTGCTATCGCAGTAAAGCCATGGGTTTTAAATGGCCTAAAAACTGGTCTGAAAAGCCACAATTACTGCGTGTAGATGAAAATACTGCTTATTTTGGTGATGGAACATCTGCCAAAATTGATGCCATTATTTTATGCACAGGCTATTTGCACCACTTCCCATTTATTGAAGATAACCTACGCCTCAGAACACATAACTGCCTTTATCCGCAGGGTTTATATCAGGGTGTGGTGTGGGAAAAGAATCCTCGCTTGTTCTACTTGGGCATGCAAGATCAATGGTACACCTTCAATATGTTCGATGCGCAAGCATGGTTTGTCCGTGATGTGATTTTGGGCAAAATTACTTTACCAAGCACGGCAGAAATGCAGAGCCATACGCAGACCTTACATGAAAAAGAGCAGCGCCTATTGAACGATGAACAATCTGCCCGCTTCCAAGGCGATTACATCAAACGCCTGATTGCGCAGACGGACTATCCATCATTCAATATTGATGCAGTGCATGATATTTTCATGCAATGGAAAAAGCATAAAAAAGAAAACATTATGGGCTTTAGAGATAAAGTCTATCGCTCAGTAATGACTGGAAAAATGGCTAAGCCACATCACACGCCATGGTTATATGCGCTAGATGATTCTTTAGAAAGCTATTTGGAAGATGAAGCGCAGCGTGAAGCGATGTAAGGCTTAATCACAAAAAGCCACACAATACGCAGCAAAATAGCCAACAAGCCCCATAAGTTATGGTCATGGGGTTTGTTGTTTGGACTGCCACCACTCTCCGAGACAAATAAGGCCGTACAGCCTTTACGACGTAACAACCCTGATGAACATGAACCTCTCGAAGCAAAGAAAGAAATCCTTTGCCTTAAAGCACCGAACGTTTCAATTGCTTCGGTCGCTTTGCAACATGGATTGAATACAAATCTTGTATCCAAATGGATTCGCTTAATTGATGGTAAGCCAGGGAATGATCGCTCACCACTACCGAATAAACCTGCATTTATTGCCTTATCTTGCTCTGCACCATTAGATCCTACTCCTACTGACATGTTAACGGTTCAAATTACTTTACCCCACTCAAAAGCAGAAATTGGCTTGAAATGGCAAGTATCAGAAATATCTGCTTTAGCAGAATTACTCAAGGCACTTGCAACATGATCCGCATTGATGAAATCTGGTTGTCTACTCAGCCCATGGACATGCGTGCAGGTATGGATACGACCATGGCTCAGGTGGTGAGAGCCTTTGGCTACATCAAACCGCATTGTGCTTACCTGTTCTGTAATAAACGTGGCCATCGTATGAAAGTGCTGGTACATGATGGACTGGGCATCTGGCTGTGTGCCAGGCGGCTGGAACAGGGAAAATTCCACTGGGCTAAAGTTCACCAGGGTGAAAACGTAGCTCTCAGTCCAGAACAGTTACAGGCACTCATTCAGGGTTTGCCCTGGCAGCGCATTGGACGACAGCAAGTGGTAACAATGCTCTAAACCAGGCTGCTACATTGTGCTATTCTTCAAACGTTCTATTTCCTCTGCGTCATGACCTCAGGCATACTGCGGTCATGAAAATGCTGCCTGATTTAAGCCAACTGACCCATGAACAACTGCTGGAATTTACCCGGCAGTTGGCGATGCAGCATCAGTCTCTGGCACAATCAAATCAAGAATTAGAAAAATCAAACCAGCAATTGGATGCCAAAGTTCAGCATCTTTCTATTCTCAATCAAAAATACGAGCATGAACTGGCGCTGTTTAAAAAGCATAAATTCGGCAGTAAAAACGAACATCTCACCGCAAAACAAATCCATCTATGGGATGAGGCGGTCGAAGAAGATATCGCAGCAGTCGATCTGGAACTGGAGCGGCTGAATGCAGATAAAACCGATGCAGCAACACAGAAAGCCACAGTCAACAAACCTAAACGTCGACTGCTACTCGATCATCTACACACCATCCGTATTGAGCATGAACCTGCATCAACCCAATGCAGTTGTGGCTGCCAGTTACGTCGTATCGGCGAAGATATCAGTGAAAAACTGAATTTCAGACCGGCACAGTTCTATAAGGAACAGCATGTACGTGGCAAATGGGTCTATGATCAGTGTGACACCCTGACTCAGCAAGCGATGCCCGCCTATGTGATTGATAAAGGTATTGCCAGTCCTGAACTGCTCAGCCATGTGCTGGTATCGAAGTATGCCGATCATTTGCCGCTGTACCGTCAGCGCCTGATCTATCAGCGGGCGGGCATTGATCTGTCCAGATCCACGTTATCTCTTACGAAGCAATGCTTCTCAGATTGGTCGCTGCGGTGTGGAACTGGAACCTCTGGCCAATGCCTTAAAACAGGTGGTGCTGCAACAGCGGGTGATCCATGCCGATGAAACGCCGGTCACCATTATGCGGATGGGTGAGAATGAGAAAAAACCGAAGAAAGGTTATGTCTGGGCCTATGCCACCACACAGTACAATCCAGTTCAGGCGGTGATCTATGACTTTCAGGATAGTCGTTCAGGCCAGCATGCTGAAGAGTTCCTGAATGGCTGGCAGGGCCATCTAGTCTGTGATGATTACAGTGGTTATAAAGCACGCTTTAAATCAGGCCGGGTCATTGAAGTGGGCTGCATTGCACATGCACGTCGTAAATTCCATGAGCTACATGTGACCGGGAAAAGTCAGATCGCTGAACAGGCTTTGTTCTTGATTCAGAAACTGTATGCTATAGAAGCAGAACTCAGGAAAAAGATTGATGGTACAGCGGAAGACCGCTGCGAATACCGACAACAGTATAGTCAACCAGTGATGCAACAACTGTATGAATGGCTTAACCAACATTATCTGGCGGTGCCATCGAGTTCTCCAACTGCCAAGGCGATCAATTACAGCCTAAAACGTTGGCAGGCACTCTGCCGCTATCTGAATGATGGCAATTTGCCTATAGATATGAGCAGCATTGCTGCGCAAGGGATTGAAAATCAGATGCGCCCCTAGGCGTTGGGACGTAAGAACTGGCTGTTTGCTGGCTCGCTGCGCAGCGGCCAACGAGCTGCCAATATCATGACTTTAATCCAGTCAGCAAAGCTGAATGGACTGGATCCGTATGCCTATTTAAGTGATGTGCTGAAAAGGCTGCCGACGCATAAAGTGACCCAAATAGAAGAATTACTGCCACACCGCTGGAAATCCGACCAAAATTAAAAAATAGGCATGGGATTCAGCGGACGCTTACAAAATTGGCAAGGCTTAAAAGTATGGGAAGGTCAGGTTGCAGAGCAACTTGATTTAGAAAAAATGCAAGGCAGTGGATTGTTGTTAGCTGGTGGTGAAAAACAGTTATATATAGATTTTGGCCACCCAGACAATCAGCCGATCAGGCAATATATTGAAAACATGGTTAAAATTCAAAAAACCAATTGGAATGATGCCATTCTTCCAAAAAAATTAGAAGATACGGTTGCGTATTTGGCGGCAAGAGAAAAAGCACAGAAAACTGTTCAACAGGGTCAGGTAGCTCGTGGTGTGTCTGCGACAGGTCGAGCAAATACTAAGCATGAGCAAAGTAAGGCGAATTAAGGGAATTTATGATGTATATCATTGATCAGAAGGCGAGAGACCAAACTTTTTATCTCATGAAAAAATATACCAGTTATCGGTATTTACATGTTGCATATGAACTGGAGAAAGAATTTGTAGACGCATTTGAGCAACAATTAAGGCATCCTCCTCTAAACTTATTGAATGAACCTGAAGGCTTTAAGGAGAGTCATGAAGAAGAATTATTATATTATTTGAGTGATCTAAGTGATACAGAAAAAGGTTTAACAGAACTGAGAAAAAGCAAATTCAAAAAAGAAGCATATGATCTTTATTTTGAAGGGAATATTCAGGGGAGGATTTTTGGTCGCTATGGTGATGAACATGGCTTGCTATATGATGTTTTTTATCAAAACCTAGGCATAGGTCAAGAGCCAAATGGAAATATTTTTATTGAACATGACCACACACGATATATTTTAAAATTATTGATAGCAAGAGCTATGGAGGGTATCACAGTTAATACTTTGTATAACGTTTCATATGATGTACCAAATAATAATCGAATTTATTATAAGAAATGGAGCTATGAATCTTTATTTAGTAAACTAAACTGGCCACCATGTAAGCAAATCGTTGAACCGATCATCCCTTGCCCAAATTATAATGAAAGCTCAAAAGGTCAAATTCATTCAGGTGAAGAAATCCAAATTTCAGGCATTTATGAACCATGGTTCGAAAAACCTGTCTATCAAAAATTAACCAATGATTCTGACTATAATATTTATGTTGGATGTCCAAACTACTTTTTAGAAGGGACAGAAGCAACCCAATATAAATTGGAAGGGACCGATGATTGGTACGATGTAAAATGGCGTTTAATTTGGGAAGACAATCGCTATATAGATGGAACCATACCCGAAGAAGAAAAGAATTATATTTTTGATATAGAAAATATAGGAAAACATGCCAATCAACCCGAAACTGAATCAAATGAAAAATTAAGTATGGCGGCTGGGCAGGTTTGTCCTAAAGCTGGATATTGGTATACAACAGCGAAATCAAATTTCCGGCAATACTTTAAACAAGGAGATATTTTCCCGATTTTGAAAGTGATTGGGGGGATGTGTATTGGCAGTTTGATGGTGAAGAATGATTTATGCCCTTCGGGGCATTCTTTTTAATAAAAACAATAATTTTCAATTTTTCGTTAACATGGAGATGCTACGTCAAAGGATCAAAGTAAAGCTTAAACTCAAGGGAATACAAGAGGTAGAAGAGGAAATTAATATAATGAGTACATCACAACTCTATTTAAGTAAACAAGAAATAGAAGAGTTAGTTCGGGATATTCCTCAAGATACTTCAATTCTTTATGGGGAGGAAAACCAAGAATTTGGTGTTTGTCCTTATGTTACTTTTTATATTTGTAATAAAGATTGTGTAGAAATATTAAATAAAGTTGTGGCTATTTATATCGAATTTGAAAATTCTATTATAGATAAGCCTTTTCAATTAAGGTTTAGGAGTGATACTGAAGTATGGAAAAAGGCTGATAAGTGGATTAGAAGTCGTGACGAAATGTTAACGGAAATGACAACGGTTTATAAAAAACATTTTATTTACTATGTTGGTGCAACATCTGCAGAATCTCCTAATCAAAGTGCACGTTGGGCCTTAGGCGCTAAAATTAGAGACTCAAATGAACGTTATTCTAGTATTAAATTAACCTTTGGTGATAAATGGTATAGATCTAATCCAGTTAGGTGGCATCATTTTGTTAAGCAGTGTCTAGAAAAGCTTAACCCAATTCAAGCCTATAGTGGCTATGAAATAGGAAATACAGGGCAATTTGCATTTGTATCTCCAGAGTTTGAAACAGTTGAGCGGACTTTTACGGATTATTTTTACGGGCTCGATATAGATCATCCTGGGATGGAGTTTTCACATGAAAATATGTTTATTGCGGAAGATCGTGATGGGTTAGGTGGTGGTATTCGTACGCCAACATGGTGCTTTTTACTTTCTCCCTATTGGCTAGAGAAACTAGGTCTGAGTGAAGAACAAATTCGTGAAAAGCTGAATGATCCACGTATTGAAATAACTAAAATAGAGGATTCAGAAAATCCTAATCTATATAGTCTATGGATCCGTTTGGGCGAGCTCTCACTTTATCCAGTTGAAGAAGGTGTCCCTGATCTATTGGTGTTGGCAAATGAGCTAATTAAACCGATACGTTGTGATAACTTAAAACTTACGACCTTAGATGCATGGTCAGATGATCCAAACCCACGTTTTGATGCAGTAAGTGCGAAACAATGGATTGCTCGATTTGATAAAGACAGTACATGGCCTGAATTAAAACGAGTGGAAGTCGAAGCTCAAGAACCAGAAAGAATAGATATTGTACTCGCTGGAGAACCCTGCCCACACGCAGGTTACTGGTATACATTTGCCAAAGAAAACTCACGCCAATATTTTAAACAGGGAGATATTTTCCCTGATTTTGAAAGTGATTGGGGAGATGTGTATTGGCAGTTTGATGGGGAAGAATAAACTCAGTCATGAACGGCTTACTATAACTTTAGTATATATTTTTACTAAAATAACAAAAATAAAAATAGCTATAATTATTGAGTTGGATTTATCTAAGAAAGAAAAAATAAACCCGCTTACGCGGGTTTATTTTGATCTCAATCGAGATTACATATTTGGATAGTTTGGACCACCACCACCTTCCGGTGTTACCCAGGTGATGTTCTGTGATGGATCTTTAATGTCACAGGTCTTGCAGTGTACGCAGTTGGCTGCGTTAATCTGGAAGCGCTTGGAACCATCATCATTTTCCATAATTTCATACACACCCGCAGGGCAGTAGCGCTGTGCCGGCTCATCCCATTTAGGCAAGTTCACATCGACCGGAATCGAGGCATTGGTTAGTTTCAGGTGCGCTGGCTGGTTTTCTTCGTGTACGGTATTGGATACAAACACCGAAGACAAACGGTCAAAGGTCAGCTTGCCATCCGGTTTTGGATAGTTCGGCTTAAAGCTTACCGCATCTACGGTTTTCAGTGCGCTGAAGTCAGGCACCAAGTCATGCAGGGTAAATGGCACTTTAAAGATGTTCTGGTCGATAAAGTTAAACGCACCACCAAACCATTGACCAAACTTGTGCATTGCCGGGCCAAAGTTACGCGCGTTGTAAAGCTCTTCTTTTAGCCAGCTGTTGTTGAACTTCTCAGTGTAAGAGGTTAATTCTTTTGCAAAGAAATCTTCACCTTCAGTCACGCGGGCAATCGCCAAGTCACCACCTTTTTCGACACCAGCAGCAATCGCTTCAAAGACTGCCTCACCACAGAGCATGCCGGATTTCATTGCGGTATGAGAGCCTTTGATTTTGGCAAAGTTCAGGAAGCCTGCATCATCACCAATTAAAGAACCACCCGGGAAAGTGAATTTAGGCAGCGAGTTAAAGCCACCTTTGGTTACGGCACGCGCACCATAAGAAATACGCTTACCGCCTTCCAAGTATTGCTTAATCAGAGGATGAGTCTTCCAGCGCTGCATTTCCATAAATGGATACATATGCGGATTTTCATAAGACAGATCGACGATCATCCCCAGCGTGACCTGGTTGTTTTCCGCGTGGTAGAGCCACCAGCCGCCGGAAGAACCGGTTTCAGACAATGGCCAGCCAGCACCGTGCATCACCAGACCTGGTTTATGTTTGGCCGGATCAATTTCCCACAGCTCTTTAATGCCGATACCGTAGTGTTGAGGGTCGGCATCTTTATCCAGATTAAATTTTTGGATCAGGCGTTTGCCTAAGTGACCACGACAGCCTTCAGCAAACAGGGTGTATTTGGCATGCAGTTCATAACCTGGGGCAAAGTTATGGGTCGGCTCGCCATCTTTACCAATACCCATATCACCAGTTTGAATGCCTTTTACGGTGCCATCTTCATGGTACAGAATTTCAGATGCCGCAAAGCCCGGGAAAATCGACACTTCCAGTTCTTCGGCTTTCTGGCCTAACCAGCGCACCACGTTGCCCAGTGAAATGACATAGTTGCCATCGTTGTGCATGGTTTTTGGCACCATCCAGTGTGGTGCTTCTTTTGATGTGGTTTCAGACAGCAGGAAGAACGTTTTATCTTCTGTCACCGGTACATTTAAAGGTGCACCTTCTTCTTTCCAGTTCGGGAACAGCTCATTGATGGCACGTGGTTCCAGCACCGCACCAGACAAGATGTGCGCACCGACTTCGGAGCCTTTTTCTACGACACAAACGGACAGATCATTCAGGTTATTTTCAATTGCAAGTTGACGGATTTTAATCGCCGCAGACAGACCCGCAGGGCCAGCACCTACGATAACTACGTCAAACTCCATCGATTCACGTTCGATGTGTTCCATGTAGGACTCCTCATAATACTAGAAGGTGGCAACCGTCATCTCAGAATCCGGTGCTGCCATGAGTGTTCTTAGTTCCTAGACACAAATTTGCTATCGTGTCTTTTATATTGTGGGCTAGTATAGTTTTAAACCTTGGTCTAGCCAATTGGCTGAATCATATTATTTTTCCGTCAGCAGGGTATTCAATGATGAACAATGAGCACAATGAACCAAATCCGACGAAAAAAGTAGCATTTTCTGATGATAAAAATTTAATGGGCATTGCACAATACTTAAAAGATGCACAGCCCGGTCACAAAAGGTCAATTCCCCCTTTGGAGCACTGGCATCCAAAGCATTGTGGCAAAATGGATTTAACGGTAAAAGCCAATGGAGAATGGTGGCACGAAGGTCAATTGGTGAAGCGCCAGTCATTAATTGAGCTGTTTTCTACCGTACTCTGGAAAGAAGGTCACACGTTCTATTTAAAAACCCCGGTCGAGCAGATTGAAATTGAGGTGGAAGATGAGCCTTTATTTGTCAATCAGGTAGATCAAGTTGATATTGAAGGCAAGACCTATCTGCAACTGACCACTACCACCCAGGACCTGGTGATTGTCGATGAGCAGCATCCGATCTTTATGCGTGAATATGAAGGGGAGTTGCGTCCCTATGTACATGTGCGTTTTGGTCTGAATGCCCTGATCCAGCGTGCGGCTTTTTTTCATCTGATCGAGCTGGGCAGCTTGCAGGAAAATGCCGAAGGCGATGCAATTTTAAGCCTGAAAAGTGGTGATTTGCTATTGCAATTAGGCACCTGAGGTTTAAGCTTGAGCCATCCTATTTCAAACTGCTCATTCCGCTGCCATGACCGCCATTCATCCCCTTGCTCCTTTGTTGCACCCTATGACCAGAGCGCAGGCGGATGCGCCAATCGGGATTTTTGATTCAGGCATTGGCGGCTTGTCGGTGGCGCTGGAAATTGCCCAGCATTTGCCCAATGAACAGATTGTTTATTATGCCGACACGGCGCATGTGCCTTATGGTCCGCGTGATGATCAGGAAATTCGCGAACTGACCGCTCAGGCTATCGAGTGGCTGTATCGGCAGGGCTGTAAAATTGCAGTGGTGGCCTGCAATACTGCTTCGGCTTTTAGTCTGGATTATCTGCGTGCGCATTATGGGGAAGATTTCCCGATTGTCGGTCTGGTGCCGGCCTTAAAACCGGCGGTACTGCAGAGCAAAACCAAAACCGTGGCCGTGCTGGCGACACCGGCGACCTTTCGTGGCCAGCTAATTAAAGACGTGATTCAGCGTTTTGCCTTGCCGGCCGAGGTCAAGGTGATTCCTTTAACCTCGCTTGAGCTGGTGCCTTTTGTGGAAAGCGGAGCACAAATGAGTGCTGCCTGTTTAACTACTTTAAGTGAACTGCTACAGCCAGTGGTGGATGCTGGCGCAGATCATCTGGTGCTGGGGTGTACCCATTATCCCTTCTTAAAAACTGCGATTCAGTCTATTTTTGGTCAGAAATTGACATTAATTGACTCAGGAACTGCCGTTGCGCGTCAAACTTCCCGCATTTTAACGAAAAATGAGTTATTATTTGAACAGAGCCGAGCCGATCAGGTGCAGATTCATTGTTATGTCAGCGGTCAAAATGCTGAACATTTACAACCGATTGTCGGGCGTCTGATGCCTGAGCAGATCCGCTGGAAAATTTCCAATCTGCCTCGCTAAGCCAGGCTCCATAAAGAAAGCAACATGATTGCTTCAGCATGACTTATTTTTTTGATTGGGGAACAATACTGATGCTCATTAGGCGCTTCAGCTATTGAGGGAAGGAAGGAGAGCCAATGCTCGATAAACGCTATCAGGTATTTATCTCTACGTCCGGTTCAGAGATGCAGCCGGAACGCATGGTATTGACACAGACCTTGGTGGGAATGGGCTTCTTTTCCTGGGGCTTGGAGCAGCGTACGCCATTGAGTACGGCATTTGCTCGTCGTCAGATTGATGACTGCGACTATGTGGTGCTGTTACTGGGCAGCCAGTATGGCGAGCAGTCGGTATCGGGTGTGGGCTATATGCATCTGGAATATATTTACGCGGTCACCAAGCAGAAACCGATGATTGTGTTTATGCATGAAGACCCGGATTCACGTGATGCCAGCTTGCAGGATGCCAAACCTGAACTGCGGGAAAAATTTAAAGAATTCCGTCGCCTGTTGCAGCAGGAAGTTGATCAGGTGTTTTGCTATCGCAGCTTGCGTGATCTGGAGCTAGCGGTACGTTTCAATATGCCGCAAATGCTGGAGCGTTATCCGGTGGTGGGCTGGGTGCGTCCGCAAAATACCCAGGCCCTGCATGATGAAATCGAGCAGCTACAGGCCAAAGTGGCCCAGTTAAAAAATGAACTTGGCAAGACCGAAGCCGATCCGTTTTTAAGCCTGCCCAAAGTATCCATGCATGAAGCTTTCCAGTTTGAATACCGGATGCATGCTTATCAGGATGGTAATTTTAAAGAACTGAAAGTACAAAAACAGCTGACCTGGGCGCAGCTGTTCAGTATTTTAGGCTCGACCTTTATTCATCCGACCCCGGAAGAATATTTTTCCAAACGCATGAATGAATATTTAAATGATACCGGTCTGACTGATGCGCGGCGTGAAATGCCGCGTGCGCATGCGGTGGCACGGGCGCAAATCAATATTCGTGCCCTGCATACCATTAAAATGCAGATGCGCCAGAATGACTGGATTGTGCAGGCCGGCCGGGATGAACGCCAGCGTATGCTATGGCAGACTACAGCCAAAGGGCAGAAGTTGCTGGACAGTAACCTGCTTGATAATGATCGTGTTTTTCAATATAAATCGACGCATTAATTCATTTAGTAACAGACGGGAAAGCTGTTAAAGTAAACGCGTTCCCTGATGATTCCTGAGAGCCTAATGTCTGTTGTTGCGAAACCGAAAATCACCATTATTCTGGCCAATTTGGGCACACCGGATGCACCGACTGTGCCTGCGGTACGACGTTTTCTGAAACAGTTCCTGTCTGATCAGCGGGTGATTGAAATTCCCAAACTGCTGTGGCAAATCATTTTAAGGCTGTTTATTTTACCGTTTCGTCCCAAACGCGTGGCACATGCCTATGCAATGGTCTGGAATCAGGATTCGCCCATGCGCGAAATTTTGCAGGCGCAGGTTGATGCCGTCAGACAGACCTTAACTCCGCTCTACCCGGAATTTGAGCTGAATATTGTGCCAGCCATGACCTATGGCAACCCGGGCATCGACGCTTTGCTGGCAAAGCTGGCCCAGCAGCCGCAAGATCATCTCCTTGTCCTGCCGTTATTCCCACAATATTCCGCAACCTCCACCGCACCACTGTATGATGCTATAGCCAAATGGATTCCGCAGCAGCGCAATTTGCCGGGGCTGAGCATTATCCGTGATTATTATCAGCATCCTTTGTATATTCAGGCTTTGGCGCAGAGTGTGCGTGAATTTCAGGCCGAGCATGGTCCGGCGGAAAAACTGCTGATGTCGTTTCACGGTATTCCACAGCCCTATGCCGATAAAGGCGACCCGTATGCCGAGCGCAGTCGCACAACCGCTCAACTGGTGGCGCAGGCGCTGGGTTTAAATGAGGATCAATGGGCGATCAGCTTCCAGTCACGTTTTGGCAAGCAGGAATGGGTCAAGCCCTATACCGATGTGCTGCTCGAAGAATGGGGCAAGCAGGGAGTCAAATCGGTCCAGATCATGAGTCCGGCATTTTCTGCCGACTGTCTGGAAACGCTGGAAGAACTGGCGATACAAAATGCCGAGATCTTTCAGCAGGCGGGCGGGGAACACTATGCCTATATTCCGGCACTCAACCAGCGGGATGATCATTTACAATTGCTGAATGCCTTGCTTCAGGCTAATCTGGATGCGCTGAAACAGACTTTTGCCCATTTTCAACAGGACGCTTAACCCATGTTACAAGTCAAAATTGTGCCGGTCACGGCATTTGCCCAAAACTGTTCCATCGTCTGGGATGCAGAAAGCAAAGACGCCATTTTGATTGATGCGGGCGGTGAACCGGACAAGCTGCAGGCAGAAGTCGAAGCACTGGGCTTAACTGTGAAAGCCTTATGGTTAACTCATGGCCATCTGGATCATGCCGGTGCTGTCGGTGCCTTAAAAAAACGCTGGAATGTGCCGGTCATTGGCCCGCATAAGGAAGATGCGTTCTGGCTGGACATGATTCAGGAAGTATCGGCGCGTTATGGTTTCCCGATTCCTGAAAAGGTCGAGGTGGATCAGTGGCTGGAAGGCGGTGAGCAGCTGCAGCTCGGCAATGAACAGTTTGAAGTGCGTTTTGCACCGGGACATACCCCAGGTCATGTGATGTTCTATAATGCCAATTACGGTTTGCTCTGGACCGGTGATGTGCTGTTTAAAGGCTCGATTGGCCGGACAGATTTCCCGCGTGGGAATCATCAGCAATTACTGGATTCAATCCAGCGTGAATGTTTTAGCCTGCCCGATGAAACCCAGTTTATTTCAGGGCATGGTCCGATCAGTACCATTGGTTTTGAAAAACAGCACAATCCTTTTGTGGCGGGGCAGGCCGGCTAATCTGCAAATATCACCCTAACCAAAGTCAGCACAGTGCTGACTTTGTTATTACGCCGTTTTGATTGCCGTTTATTTGCGAAACGGGTCATTCAGCTGTTTTTTCGCTTCCATTCCCACCAGCCAGGCCATCAAGGCAAATAATACCGCCACCCCAATCAGCAGCGTATCCTGACTATATAAACCGACCGCCAGCATTAAGATTGCGGCAAGCAGAAAGGCGAAAAAAAGAATTTTCAGGAGCGTGGGCATACAGGGCTCGATAATTAGAATCTCGAGGCCATTTAAAAAAGAACCGAATGCGAATAGGGTAACGTTTTGCAGTAAAATTTTTAAGTGTGTGTCCTGTTTGCGCAAAGAAGTTTTAAATGTGTAGGATTTTTATTACACCTTTCCAGTAAAAGCAGCTTTTTGTAAAACCGCGTAACTCGTTTTAGTCTTCCGGATTATCCACCGAGGGAGCATCCTGAGTCGGCAGGCGATATTCATCACTGGCCCAGGCGCCCAAATCAATCAGCTTGCAACGCTCGGAACAGAAAGGGCGAAATTCATTGCCTTCCCAGATAGAAGGTTCACCACAACGTGGGCAAGGGAATGTACGTGGCATGCGGGTCTCCTGATAAAATCCCGGATTAGATTAGGCAAAAACAGCTGCACTTGGTAGACTTGTGCGGTTTTTTATAAGTTTGATCTGATTATGCCCATTCGTCAATTTCAAGCCCAGCGTATGCATGCTCCGCGTGACTTTCAAGCCATTGCCAATACTCCTGTCTGTATCGAAATTGGTGCAGGCAAAGGCAAGCACGCGCTGTTGTTCAGTGGGCAACATCCTGAGCAAACCCTGTATGCGATTGAGCGCACCCGGGAAAAGTTTCTGGCCATGCAAAAGCAGCATGGATTAGAACCGCATGCCAATCTGCAGCCAGTCCATGCCGATGCCTTACCGTGGATTGTACATGCGCTATATCCAGCGCAAGTCGAGCAGTGCTTTATTTTATATCCGAATCCGGAGCCGCATAATCCGGCCCAGCGCTGGCTGAACATGCCATTTTTTGAGTTTTTGCTGTCACGTTTGCAACCGAATGGACAGATTACCCTGGCCAGTAATATCCCTGAATATATTGCCGAAGCTGAACAGCAATTATTGGCGCTATGGAAACTACCGTTTGAGAAACAGCGGATTGCGGCCGATTCTGCCCGGACCCATTTTGAAATTAAATATTTGCAGCGCGGTGAATTATGCCAGCAACTGATTATTCGTAAACCGGAAGGGTATCGCACCCGTTTTGATGATTTTCAGCCGCTTCAGGGGCAGTCGCCTGCGCAGGCAGTGGAAGAATAAGCATGTCCATGCGGATTGCCATTATCGGGGCAGGCCCGGCCGGCTTGATGGTGGCTGAGGTGCTCAGCCAGTATGGGTATAGCCTGCATGTCTATGAGCAGAAGCCTTCGGCAGCACGCAAGTTTTTAATGGCCGGAAAAACCGGGTTAAATATTTCCCATGCCGAAGCAGTGCCGCAGTTTATTCAGCGTTATGATCAGGCCGACTGGCTGGCGCCGTGGATTCAGCGCTGGGATGCTGGCTGGATTCAGGACTGGATGGCAGGCTTGGGCATTCGCTCTTATGTCGGTTCATCCGGGCGGATATTTCCGGTGGAGATGAAAGCTGCACCGCTATTACGGGCCTGGTTAAAACGTCTGGCGGATAACGGGGTGCAGTTTCATTACCGCCAGCAGGTCAAGGGGCTTGAGCAGCAACAGTTGCAGATTCTGGACTTAAAGCATGGGCAACTGCGTAGTGAAGCATTTGATGCGATTGTTCTGGCTTGTGGTGCGCTGTCGTGGTCGCAATTGGGCAGTGATGGCGCCTGGCAGGACTGGCTCCATCCAGAGCAGATTGAGCCATTTCAGGCCAGCAATGCCGGGGTGGAATATCCGTGGTCCAGCTTTATGCAGCCGGTGTTTGGTCAGCCTTTAAAACGGGTTGAGGCCTGGGTAGAACCGCATACGCGCAGTATCGGCGATATTGTCCTGACCCATTATGGACTGGAAAGCGGCCTGATTTATAAGCAGGGCCGGGCCTTGCGTGCACAGCTGAAACAGCAGCAGCGCATGGTACTCTCTCTGGATTTACTGCCCGAGCAGTCCCAAGCACAGCTGGCCAAAAAATTACAGCCCAGTAAAAAGCAGTCGCTTAGCAATGTCTGGCGTAAAGCCGGTTTAGATGCAGCCAAAAGCAGTCTGCTGCGTGAACTGGTCGATAAAAGCTTATGGCATCAGCCGGAGGCGCTGGCGGCACAGGTGAAACAGCTGCGGATTGAATTAACAGGTTTTCGCCCGATTGAAGAAGCGATTAGCTGTGCCGGTGGAATCAAACGCAGTGCCTTCAGCCCGCAGTTACAGCTGAAGGATCATCCGGCGGTATTTTGCTGCGGTGAAATGCTGGACTGGGATGCACCCACCGGCGGCTATTTGCTCACGGCCTGTTTTGCCACCGGCCGGGCAGCTGGAGAAGGTGTACATGCCTATCTCTCTGCAGGTCAGTAAAACTCACCGGCATTCTCCCTGTAAAAAATCAGGGCTATTTAGGGCCCTGAGGTTGTGCATATAATTTAATGCTCGAGCTGTGGATACTGATCGCGCCAGTGTTCTAATTGCTCTTGGGCATGAATAAATTTCCCCAGACCCTTAACGCTGTCTGGCGCACTCTCCGATGCAGCTGAAGCTGGTTGCTGGGCATGTAGTTGAGCCTGATGATCCCAATATTCATACATCAGGCCCTGGATATAGCGGCCCTGTTCGGTCTTTAAATCCAGCGCTTTCAGCATATTCAGGGCCGACTGGATATTGTCACCTTGCCGGCTTCGTGCAAAGCCATCATCCAGCGTGCCTTGCTGCTGCATTTGCATCAGTTCAACTTCCATGTCTTCACTCATCTGGCCAAAGCGCTGTTCATAGTCGGTTAGTAGCTGCAGGTCATGCAAGTCCTGCTCGGTTTTTGGGAAAGTGCGTACCGGCTCACTTTTCAGTTCCTGCAGCACCTGATCTTCGGCGCTTAATTCCTGCTTCGGTTCTGGTGATGGATTGCGCTCGCAGGCACTCAGCAGCAGTGCACTGCCAAGCAGACAGGCCAGAGATAAAGGTTTGATCAGATTGGACATGACAGGTTCATCCTTATTGTTCTGTAATTTTTGTAAAGCTATACACATGGGTCAGGTAGGGAAAGTCAATTTGTTGCTGCGGCTGTTTGCCTGTATATTGCAGCACCATCTGCTCGAACTGCTGTTTCAGCTGCTGTTGCTGATGTTCAGGCAGCGCGGCAATAAAACTGGTAGAAAGCAGGCGTTTTGACACCACCTGTTCAACTGTACCGCTTTGCCATTGCTGAAAAGTAGCTTCTGCGTTAGCGTTAAAGCCGGTTGCAGCCGAAAAGACCTGTCGCCATTGGCCGCTATGAAAACGCGGGGTATCACCTTCCAGCGGTGCTATATGCTCGGCCAGTGCCTTGACCCAGTCGATGCGGGTGTCACGCTGATTCCAGATCAGCAACAGCTGGCCACCCGGTTTCAGCACCCGGTAAATTTCGTTCAGGGTTTCAAGATTGGCAAACCAGTGAAAGGACTGCGCGCAGCAGACGGCATCGACACTGGCATCAGGCAGCGGCAGGGCATGACTATAGGCTTGAATGCTTTGCACATCAGGATAGTGTTGCTGTAGTTGTGCCAGCATTTCGGCCACCGGCTCAACAGCAATCACATGCGGGCTAAGCTGTTGCAGAATCGGCAGGAATTTACCGGTACCGGCACCTAGGTCGACACAGACCGGTGCGGCATCAGATTTGAGCTGGTTTTTTAACCATGCAACCAGCGCTTGTGGATAACTTGGTCGGACCTGTTGATAAAGTTTGGCGGCTGTGGAAAAGCCTTGTTCTGCTGCAGGATGGAGGAATTGTGTCATATTTTGCGCTTTTTTATCTGCCGGGCATCTATAAAATAACATATTCGCTTTTTAGTCGTCGGCATACGGTCTATTTGTTATTTTGAATCTTGATAGAGGGCTGTGCAGCTCTGGTGTGGGAATGGATAAACACATAATTTTTGAAGACGATCATATCCGCGTCATCTGGATGCCCGGTCATTCAGAGGCGCTGATTTTTTCTTTTGGCGATTTAATTACCCGCGCCAAAGGCCTGACCATTAATGCTGAAAAGTCATTGAGCAAACACGGCTATAATGTGGTTGGCATCATGCCAAAGGAGAAATCCTGGTTTCCCGAACAGTCGATGCGCGCGATGCTGAATGAAATTGCCGCCACCATTGCGCCGTTTCAGCAGCGTATTGGCTATGGCGGTTCGATGGGTGGTTATGCGGCCATCAAATATTCCAACCTGCTTGATTTGCAACGTGTGGTGGCACTGGTGCCGCAATATTCGATTGATCCGGAAGATATTCTGGACACGCGCTACAATATGTTCTTCCATCCGCAGCACAATGCTGACATGCGTATTCAGCCCCAAGATGTTTCGGCTGAGCGCGAATATATCGTGATTTATGATCCGCACTATGCCGAAGACCGCGCCCAGTATTTAAAACTGCAGGCGGTACTGCCTTCGCTGCAGACCCTGCATTTACCGTTTACCGGACATGATGCAATTGCGGTGCTGGCCAGTTCCGATTTGCTCAATGATTTTCTTAGCCATCCTTTTGATCCGGCACATTTTTACCAGAAGATGCGTCAGGTCAAAAAGAACAGCAAGTTCTACTATCGCAAGCTGATTGAAAACCTGTTGCCACGGCACAAACATGCGCTGGGGCAAATCCTGAAAAATAACGAACTGCAACTGGACAGCGGCTTTTTTGATGCCAAGCTCAAGCAGAACCTGATTCGCTCGCTGCTCAGCAATAAACAGGTCGATCAGCATGACCTGCATAAACTCGGGATTCAGTTTAACCTGCCGCAGGAAAGCCGCCGCCAGCTGATGGACTGTTTTGGCCATGGGCTGGTATTTAATGTCATTAGCCAGAAGATCGAAAGCTATGCTGCCAGTGCTGTGGCCTTAAACCATAAATTCCTGATTCCGATTTATGCCAAGGGCAATGGACTGGTACAAATCTGGCTGAATGACCAGCGTTATATTGTGGCCATGAATGATCGTCAGGTCATGAAACTGTTTCAGGAACAGGATGAGCTCAGCGCCGGTATGCACCCCATCGTGATTAAAAAATACAGCGATTATTATGTGCTGAGTTATAAACAGCTGAATTTAAGTAGTGATGAATTTGGCGGCAATGAATTTGTCGATGATAGCCCGGAAAGTGCCAAATTTGTGACCCAGCCCGAAGTGGTGCTGTAAGCCAAAACTGCACTGACCCCGAAGTCATTGTTTTATTTTATATTCAGGCTAAGATGAAGATGGATGTAAAACAACCAGTGGATAAAAGTAGGGTAGTGTTATGACCATTCGACCTCTGTCTGTTGTGGTACTGAGCCTGCTGGGTTGGGCTGTTCCGTCCGTTGCTTCGGCACAAACGGTGCATTATTCAGCCTATATGGTGTTCGGCAGTGGCCTGTTATTGGTATTGGCTTTAACCATTTATGTCATTCGGCAAATCCGCTTTTCTTTACGCAATTATCACAGCAAGCGCCCATGAACTCATGGGCGTTTTTTTGTGGGCATCCCATTTTTGAACTGACGCGCAGCGCTACAAGTGTGCTTTAATTTCTTCACGCCATGATGAGAGGATGCACCACATGAACGCCATATTTCTGGATTTTGCCTCGCTGGATCAGGATGATTTACAGCTAGAAGACTTAAACGCTGTCTTTCAGCAGCAGTTAACGCTGTATCCAACCACTTCGCCTGCAGAGCTGCTGCCACGGGTGCAATCTGCCGAGGTGATTATCAGCAATAAAGTCTTGCTGGATGCCGCGACATTACAGCAATGCCCGCAGCTTAAACTGATCCTGATTTCAGCCACCGGTACCAATAATGTCGATTTGGAACAGGCACGCCGCCAGGGTGTGGTGGTGTGTAACTGTCAGGGTTATGGCACGGCCGCAGTGGCGCAACATACCTTAATGCTGATGTTAAATCTGGCTACTTCTTTTGTGCCTTATCATCAGGCGGTGCAACAGGGCCAGTGGCAGCGTTCTAGCCAGTTCTGTCTGCTGGATTATCCAATTGTCGAGCTGGCTGGAAAAACGCTGGGCATTGTCGGTTATGGTGAGTTGGGGCAGGCAGTGGCCAAGCTAGCCGAAGCCTTCGGCATGCAGGTCAAAATTGCTGCTCTCGCCAACCGGCCACAATCTGCGTCGCGGGTGCCTTTTGCCGAGCTGTTACCGCAGGTGGATTTTTTAAGCCTGCATTGTCCACTGACCGAAGATACCCGGGATTTAATCGGGCCGGCTGAGTTTGCTGCCATGAAACATAGCGCGTTTTTAGTTAACTGTGCCCGCGGCGGTATTGTCAATGAAGCGGCGCTGGCCGAAGCCTTACAGTCCGGACAAATTGCCGGTGCGGCGATGGATGTGCTGAGTGTCGAGCCACCCAAGCAGGGCAATATCCTGTTAGACCCAGCTATTCCCAATTTAATTTTAACCCCGCATAGTGCATGGGGCAGTGTAGATGCGCGGCAGCGGATTGTGCAGCAAATGGTAGAAAACGTGATCGCGTTTCAGCAGGGCCAACCGATCCGTCAGGTCAATTAAGCAGATATCAAGCAATAAAAAATACGGACGCATTCAGGTCCGTATTTTTGGGTGGAATGAAAAGGCGAGTGATGATGAGGCTCTCGCTCACTCCCGTCTTAAAGTTCGGTCACGGCATAGCTGGTGGCCCCTGAACCGGTTTCAGCAGGTACTGATGCCGCCGGTTGAGCGGTATCTGGCTGACTCAAGCTGCCCTGTACAATTGGTACCGGCTGTTGCGGTGCGCCGCCTAAAGCTTCTTTGGTGTCCTGAATTTTCTGGTTGGCCTGTTGCGTGGTGTTGCTGGTTAAGGTCTTGGTATTTTCCCAGGCCTGATGCACCGAAGGCCGTACTTTTTGCACACCTTTTTCTGCCACTTCACCAACCCGATCTGCCGCGTTTAAAACACCTTGCTGTGCTTTATAGGCCCAGACATGCAGTAAATTTGGATTATCGGCATACGGCTGAATCGGGGCTTGGAGCTTGGTGCTGCTATTCGCTTCTGCTGGTGGAGTTTGTGCCCAGACTGCAGTGCCCATGAGCATAAGGCCAACAGCCAATACGGATTTAATTTTATGCATAATCATGACCCCTGCTAAAAGAGAATGGAAAGCCTAAGCCTAAACTGAAGGCATGAAGAAATCATGAAGATTCCTGTTACTGTGCTGAGCATCTGCTGAATTGTCTTAAAACTCAAGCACAAAATTAAAAAAGCCCACAGGGTTGCAGGCTTGGTTCTCTCATTTTGATTATTGTGCTGCGCCCACTGCGGTATGGGTTTTGCTGCTGACTTTGGCTTTGGCCACAGGCGTATCGACATCAACCTGCGCATTGCTGTGCAATTGTACCTGTGCCGATTTCTGTTTCAGGCTGTTTTTGGTTTTTTCCGTACGATCTGCGGCATGTTCACGGGCTGCTGCGGCTTTCTTGGCGGCAGACTGTTTCAGTTCGCTTGAGCGTTCATAGGCCGCCTGTTTTAAATCTGCGGCTTTTTCTTTGCCGGCTTCGGCTTTTTCATTGCTGAACTGTTTGGTGTTTTGCCAGGTGTTCTGGGTCGTGGTTTTTACGCTATGTAATCCTTGACCGACATGCTCGCCTGCGCTGTGTAAGGTCTGCTGCGTACCTTGCACTACATTATTTAAAAGTCCACCAGCCTGTGGCGTCTGCACAGCTGCCGATGCGTTGACATTGGCCTGAAGTGCGGGCGCGGCATACAGTGAAGATGTCGCGAGTAGGGCGCTGCTCATGAATATTGTTGTGAGAGTTTTCTTCATAGGATTTTCCTTGCATGTGTGCCACAGACGCAATGCTGTGAGCGGTGCCTATCTTAAGGAGAAAAATATGCGCCGATATGCTTTATGCAAAAACATCCACAATCTTGCTACAACTGCTTAACAATTCAGGCATTTTTGTAAACCGGGGATTGGCTGCGAAGTCTTATACCAGTTGGTATAGCAGATATAATTTGAATGATGAAAAATCTATTTATTTTTCGGGTTATTTTTATTTTTTCTGAAAAATGTGGAAAAGCACCATACCTTTTGCAGGCATGATGCTTGAATTTTTAGTTACATTGCGCCAGGGCATCTTTATGGAAATGATCGCGCAGGGTCAGGAAGTTTTTCTGTACCGTGGCATCATGCAGGTCAAAATTATGGGCAGTGCTGGTACCATCTTGGGCAAAGGTAGCTGAACCGGCTGAAATGAGGGTGTTGCCTTTAAATGCCCATTGTTCAATTGAGCGGCCGGCTTTGAGCTGCCCTCTAAATTCAATCACGCATTTATCAATAAACTTGGTCAGTTTGGCCGAGTTATGCGTGGTGTCTGGATAGACCTCAAGATTTTGGACTTCCTGTAATACCCCCGCTTGTAGTTGTGGAATGACTGGCGCAGAGGTACATGCACCCAGAGAAAGGCAAGTTAGACCAGATAAAATTAAAGTTTTAAGTTTCATAAGCTTCTTTCTTGTTGAGTGTTTTCAGTTTGAGTATAGGGAATATGGAAGGAAAAGCCTATAGGTATGACCTATAGAATAGTGGTACTTAAGAGAAGGAGGAGAGAATTAACTGTAAAGTGAGTAGTGGCGTGTTTGTAAGGTCAGTAATTGAGGTTTTAAATGATTTAAATCTTCATTGAGGCCTACACGTTTTGCCAGAGGGTCAACTAATCTTCTTGTATCATGAGTGCTCGGCAATGGAACGACATTCAAGGCTTGGGAGAGTGCTTTAAGTTGTTGGCGTCTAGAAACACTTGAGCATGAGTATCTGCGGAATTTTTCTAATAGAAAAAACAGTCGGCACTTTTCTAAGGGATTTAAACTGGAACTCACAGCAGGTAGCAGTTCTGAATATAATAACGCTTCAGCAACGGGTTTAACCTGCTCGAATGTTGCAGAATTCAATGGCTGCTTTAACAGTGCTTTTAAAGCATGCTCAAATTCCAGCTGATTCATTGTGTCAATCTCCCAGGTCTGAAAGAAGCGAAATCATATATTGAATATTAGAATCTAATTGCTCAGGTGTAACGTAATAGTCTTTAGCATTATTTGCTATTTCTTTGAACTGCTCAAGCGAAAACTTGTTTCTTGCATATAATGCTTGAATATCTTCGATGTCTCTGTCAGACAAGCGTGCCAATTTAGAAACAGCCAAATCTACGCCAGATACGAGATAGACCTCTACGATACTTTCAGCGGTTAAGGGGATAACTCGTTCCCTGTAATCAGGATCGATGGAGGCAAGGCTGGTATTAAATCCACTGTCAAATTCTAAATTTGTTTCAAGATTATTATGATCCAGATATTCAATATCATTATTTTCTAGAAATAAGAAAATATCTTCTTTTTTTAATTGGCTGATCGATTGGATTTCAGCATCAATATCATTGCTACCTCGAGCATTGGTGTGGATGTGAAACGCACAGCCACCAAAAATAAATGCCTTAACGGCACCATGAGGAAGATATTGATGATTCATTGAAATCCAATCCTCAAGCTCTTGAAAGAGCTTGAGGATTGCAAGGGTGATAGGTGAGTCGTTATAAATACTCATCTTTAGTGTTGAAGCACCGAAATATCCGCCACTTTGGTAAATAAGGCGCGAAGCTGAGCAAGCAAGCGTAAACGGTTTGCTTTTAATTCAGCATCATCCGCCATCACCATTACACCGTCAAAGAACGCATCTACAGGCGCACGCAGTGCAGCAAGTGCAGACAATGCAGCAGTGTAGTCTTTGGCAGCAAATAATGGTTCAACCACAGGCGTGATTTTCGCAAGTTCAGCGAACAATGCTTTTTCAGCATCTTCAACCAAGTTTGCTTCAACCACTTCACCAGCTGGTGCCGCTTCTTTAGCAAGAATATTGGCAACACGCTTATTCGCAGCAGCAAGTGCTGCCGCTTCAGGCAATGCGCGGAAGTGATTGACCGCATTTACACGCTTGTCAAAATCAAGCGGTGATTTTGGTGAAAGTGCTTGAACCGCTTGGATTACGTCAACATCAACGCCTTGGTCTTCGTACTTCGCACGGTAACGACCTTCAAGGAATGCAACCGCATCGTTTAAAGTCTTATCGTGATCTTTGAGTACATCGCCATACGCAGCTAAAGCAAGTTTGATCAAATCTTCGATTGAAACATCAAGCTCGTTTTCAGTCACTAGACGTAAGATACCAATTGCAGAACGACGCAGGGCAAACGGGTCTTTCGAACCTGTAGGCGCTTGACCAATACCGAAAATACCGGTGAGCGTATCTAAGCGGTCTGCAAGCGCAATGGTTGTACCTGTTTTGGTTTTCGGTAAAACATCACCTGCAAATTTAGGCAAGTACTGCTCGCCAAGTGCTTCAGCCACTTCATCATTTTCGCCTTCAAGACGTGCATAGTAAGTTCCCGCGATGCCTTGAAGTTCTGGGAATTCACCCACAAGCTCAGAGGTTAAGTCACATTTTGCCAGCAGGGCAGCTTTTTCAGCGTCAGCCGCATTTGCACCTGTAATTGGCGCAAGCGCAACAGCAAGTTTGGCAATACGTTCAGATTTGTTCCAAAGCGTACCGAGTTCTGCCTGGAATACCATATTCGCCAGTTTCTCCTTACGAGACGCAAGCGGTTGTTTTTGGTCTTGCAGGAAGAAGAATTCAGCATCCGACAAACGTGGACGAACGACTTTCTCGTTACCTTCAATAATTTGTGACGGATCTTTCGACTCGATGTTTGACACCGTAATGAAGTACGGTTGCAGTTTATTATCGCTATTCACCAGGCAGAAGTACTTTTGGTTGTCCTGCATGGTCGTAATAAGCGCTTCTTGAGGAACAGCAAGGAAGCGTTCTTCAAAGCTGGCACGTAGTGCAACAGGCCATTCAACCAGTGCAGTGACTTCGTCACGAAGATCCGCAGGCACAATCGCAATGGCATTCACTTCATCAGCAAGTGCTTTTACTTGCTGGTCGATGATCGCTTGACGCTCTTCAAAAGACGCAACCACATAAGCGCTACGAAGTGCATCTAAGTATGCATCTGCATTGGCCAGCGTAATCGCTTCAGGTGCATGGAAACGGTGACCATACGTCACGTTACTAGCTTTATGATCTTGAATGGTTGCATCAACCACATCGTTGTCTTTCAGCAACACCACCCATTTTACCGGACGAACGAATTCAGTACGGCTGGCTGCAGAACGCATGCGTTTCGCAATTGGCAGGTTGTCCAAAGCATTTTGTAAAATTTGCGGTAACAGCGCATCAAGGCTTTGACCTTTGACATCTTTTAAGTAACACACTTTTTCAACTTTACCGGCCTGGAACGTTGAAACCTGATCAACCGTAATGCCTTGGCCACGCATAAAGCCTTCTAAAGCTTTGGTTGGATTGCCTTCAGCATCAAACGCTGCTTGTTTTGCAGGGCCGTCAAAACGTTTTTGAGTGTCGGCTTGCGCGCCATCTACATTGACAATTTTAAGTGCCAAACGACGTGGTGCAGCATAAGCTTCAATTGAATCGAAAGCCAGACCTGCATCTTTTAAGCCTTTAACCGTTTCAGCCTGTAACGCATCACGTAATTTTTTCAGGCTTTTTGGTGGAAGTTCTTCACAGCCAAGTTCAAATAAAACAGTATGTTTAGACATTATTTGCTCTCCGCTGATTTTTCTGCTTGCGCGGCTTCCGCCTCAACCTGTGCTTTTAACTGTGCCAGAACTTCATCACGTAAATGCGGTTCTGCCATTGGGAAACCAAGCTCTGCACGTGCGGCCACGTAGCTTTGTGCAATGGCACGTGCCAGTGTACGGACACGTAAAATATAACGCTGACGCTCAGTCACAGAAATCGCACCACGCGCATCAAGCAGGTTAAAGCTGTGTGATGCTTTCACCACTTGCTCATAGGCAGGAAGTGGCAGTTTCGCTTCCATCAAACGAGAGGCTTCTGCTTCGTAAAAGTCGAACAGTTCAAACAGTTTGTCGACTGGCGCATATTCGAAGTTATAGGTCGATTGTTCTACTTCGTTTTGATGGAATACATCGCCATAGGTCACCGTACCGAACTGACCTTTGGTCCAAACCAAATCGTAAACTGAGTCGACACCTTGCAGGTACATCGCCAGACGTTCTAAACCGTAAGTGATTTCACCCGTGACCGGATAACATTCAACACCACCGACTTGCTGGAAATAAGTGAATTGCGTGACTTCCATACCATTCAGCCAAACTTCCCAACCTAAGCCCCAAGCACCGAGTGTTGGTGATTCCCAGTTATCTTCGACAAAACGGATGTCGTGAACCAAAGGATCAATCCCGATGGCTTTTAAAGAATCCAGATACAGCTGCTGGATGTTGTCCGGGTTTGGCTTTAATACCACCTGGAACTGGTAGTAGTGTTGCAAACGGTTCGGGTTTTCACCATAACGGCCATCTTTTGGACGACGTGAAGGTTGAACGTATGCAGCGTTCCAAGTTTCAGGCCCTAATGCACGTAGGAAAGTCGCAGTGTGGAATGTTCCTGCACCCATTTCCATGTCGTAAGGCTGCAACACGACGCAGCCTTGCTCCGCCCAGTAGTTTTGTAAGGCAAGAATTAAGCCTTGGAAAGTATCAATATGCGATATGGCGCGACTCATGGTCATCCACTTAAAATTAGAGAAAAATTGTGCTCAATTATAAGGATTTTGGCGGGAGGTAGCAAAGGTTATCCATACAATGCTGGCGCTTTGATCAGGAAGCGAAGCCTAACCGAAAAATCGCCATGAAAAATCAGTAGAGAAACCGACATTCGGTTGATCTGTCTATCCACAAAAAACGGATTTTGATCTGTAGGATTCGGGGAAAACCCAGCATTGTCATTTCAGTCATTTTTCTCAAAGATTGGTTTCATTTGGTGTATACAGCGCAATCATCTGCGCTGAATGGTGTATACGCAAAAACGATGTTTTTAAAATGAAGGGCTTATCAATTTTTTCTAAAAAGAGGATGATTCAGTGTGCCTATACTGATATACATCTCAACAGAAAAATTCATAATTATAAGATATAGAATGAATACATCTTATAAGCTGCTTCATTTTATAATGGCGGCCGTCGCCAAAATCACAAAGGATTCCCGTGTTTCATCCGCAATCTGAATGGTTAGAAATCTTAAAACCCAATTTCAAATTACTGCCGCTGAAAGAACGTCTGTTGTGCGGATTGGGTGCTTTGCTGGGCTTAAGTTTATCTTCACTGATCAGCTTATGGATTCTGGGCGATATTAATGCCTGGTATATCGCGCCGATGGGTGCGTCGTCAGTATTGCTGTTTGCGGTGCCGGCCAGTCCGCTGGCACAGCCGTGGAATATGGTGATTGGCAATACTATTGCCGGCATTATTGGTGTGACTTGTGCGCTGTATATTCCGAATCTGACCGAAGCCTTTAGTGTGGCGGTGGCCTTATCTATTATTTTAATGATGTCGACCGATTCGCTGCATCCACCGAGTGGTGCTGTGGCGATTACCGCAGTATTGGGCGGTGAGGCGGTCAGTGAACTGGGCTATTTATTTATCTTTTATCCGGTGCTGTTAAATTCGCTGTTATTGCTGTTGGTGGCAATGATGTTTAACCGACTGACTGGCAAGCAATATCCACACAAGGCCCAGCTGAACCTGCGTTCGCAAGACCCGACCCCGACCCAGAAAGTCACCATTCAGCCGCAAGATATTCATCATGTGCTGGAGCATCAGACCGAGTTGCTGGACATTAGTGAATATGACTTGCAGAAAATTATTCTGGAAGCGCAATATCAGGCCAATGCGCGTATGCAGGATGAAAACGTGCAGGAATGGCGCTGTGAAGATATCATGACCCATGATGTGATTACCTTGCAGCAGGATGATGATATCCAGCTCGCGCTAGACAAGTTCAAGCAGGTCAATTTAATGAGCTTGCCGGTGGTAAATGCCGAGCAGCAACTGGTCGGCACATTGGCACTGTATGAAGTGGTGGAATGGTTTAAACATGCTACCGATGTGCGGATGTCATGGCAGCATCAGGTCAAACACATTATGAACCGCAAGGTGGTGACGGTAAAACCACATCAGAGTATTGCCGATCTGGTCCCGTATTTTGTGGAACGTTCGTTTAACTATATTCCAGTGGTGGAACAGCAGCAGCTGGTCGGGATTATTAGCCGCGCCGATATGATTGCCGCCATGAACCAGCGTCTGATCTGGCTACGCAGCAAAACTACGGAAAGTTAAAGCCAGAAAAAAGAAGCTACGGTAATAGGGGTCCACCGTAGCTTTAAACTGTGCAAGAAAAATGAAGATTAACGGTAACTGTTCTGATCTTCATGAATGGTACGTACCGGATTGCGATAGCCATTCACGTGTTCAATTTCAGCTTTCTTTTTCGGCATCACCAGCCACAGTACCAAGTACACCAGAATACCCGGGAAGGCGGCACTCATAATGGATACCAACACAAAAATAATGCGGAGTAAATTTGCATTCCAACCAAAACGTTCAGCAATACCACCCATTACACCTGCAATCATGTTTGAGCGGTTAGAGCGGTATAAACCAACATTGGCCATTGAGGTCTCCTTAAAAAATAAAATGGTGAGTCAATCAACAACTCATAAAATAAAAATGGCGACCTATTTCCGTTTTTAAAGGGTCAATGCGCTATAAATCGTTAATTTATGTAAATAAAATGACACGGTATAAATATTGCGCTTTAAAATCTTGAAACAGGTCTACAAAAACTGTAGATTTGGGTGAAAATTCATATAATTTCAATAGCTTCGCTGTGTGCCCATCAACCTGATGCAAAGGCATACGGTGGCTATTTTTATTGATACCCGGGAGACACCATATTGGCTGTGCATTGTTCGAAATGGTTATGGGGAATCTGTTGCCTGTCTTTGGCCGCTTGTGACCCGACGTTTAACAGTCAAGAAGGAGAGGAGGCACAGCCGTTTACACCCGTGGCAGACCTGCAGGTGACGGAAGATGTGCCAAGTAAACGCCTGAGTGAAGTGGCTGGCCAACCGGTATTTCCATCTGCAAAAGATGCCGATAAAGCCGTGGTGCCGGAAGCGGCCTTGGCCTATGTCGGCCGGTATCAGGTAAAAATTAGCTGTGAAGATGCCTATGTCAAATGTGAGACCGGTACAGCCGATTTTATTCTGACTTTATTGCCCGATGGCACCGCACATCGTTCCATCGTCTATCTGGGCCGGGTCATGGCCGGTGCACAAATGAATTATCATCTGGATTACTGGATGTATGATGAAACCGCACACCAGATTATTGTGCATCGCAGTAATGGGGTGGAAATTTTTTATGATATTGATGACACGCAGAATCTACGCATGGATTTAGAAAAAATTGCCACAGTATCGACGGTAAATCAGCAGTATTTTTCCCGTAATCCTTTACCGGCACATGCTTATTATCTGGAAAAGTCGGCCGATTAAAAAAGCAGATTGAGCGTTCTTTCATCCACATTAATATTGAGGTTGTAGCGCAGATACGATGCAGCCCAGCATATAAATGTGCAATGCAGAGTAGGGAAGCGAAGATATTTATTTTGGAAGATAAATGGTGGGTCGTCCGCGACTCGAACGCGGGACCAACGGATTAAAAGTCCGCTGCTCTACCAACTGAGCTAACGACCCTGAGGAATAAAAAATAAGCTGCTTATTTTTTAAGATGCAAGAACTGGAGTTTTTGCAGAGTTCCTAAGGAAAGATGGTGGGTCGTCCGCGACTCGAACGCGGGACCAACGGATTAAAAGTCCGCTGCTCTACCAACTGAGCTAACGACCCATCTTAGGCTTTCAAATGAGTGGTGGGTCGTCCGCGACTCGAACGCGGGACCAACGGATTAAAAGTCCGCTGCTCTACCAACTGAGCTAACGACCCATATCATTTGATGGAGCGTATTGTAGCAAGATCTCGTTTGAGCGCAAGTAAAAAATAAAAAAGTTGTCTATGTTTGATTATAAATGAAACAAATTCATGCTAGGGAATCAAAAAATAGACAACTTTGGGCTTAGAAGCGGTATTGATAGGTTTGAATCTGCTCGAAAATTTCCGGGGTTAGATCAGTATAAGCCGCTGCACCGGGCAGCAACACCAGCAAACGATCCGTGGTAGCTGCCGGATTAAATGCCTGTTCTTTGAGCTTGTTTTTCTGATATTTAAAAGTGCCGGTGGTTTCAACCTGGGCCTGAATCCGTAAAAATACCGGAACCGCATAGCCGGGCAGGGCCTGTTTAAACTGGCTCACCATCTGCTGCAGGTCATGTTCATCCAGTGTTGCATCGGCATTTAAGGTAATGGCCGCCATTCCGGCACGGCCATTGGTTTCTGGAATTTCTACGCCGTAGACCACCGCTTCGGCAATTTTGTCATAATCGCAGAGTATATTTTCCACTTCGGTGGTGGAGACATTCTCGCCTTTCCAGCGGAAGGTATCCCCGAGGCGGTCAACAAACTGGGCATGACGGAAGCCGATATTTCGTACCAGATCACCGGTATTAAAGTATTGATCGCCACGCTGGAAAACGCCTTTTAAAATCACCGCCTTGTTTTTTTCCGGATCGGTATAGCCATCAAACGGCGAACGGCGGGTAATTTTGCCAATCAATAAACCAACTTCACCTTTTTTGACTTTCTGGCACCAGCCGCGCGCATCCCGGACCGGTTCATTTTTTTCTTTATCGAAAGCCACAATCGCATAGGGGGTTGGAGAAAAGCCAACGGTATTGTCAAAGTTAAAGATGTTGCTAAAGCCAACATTGCCTTCACTGGAGGCATACAGCTCCAGAATTTCTTCAATCCCAAAGCGCTGTTTAAACTTGTTCCAAATGTTCGGGCGCATACCGTTCCCAATCATTTTGGTAACACGATGGTCCCGATCCAGCGCAGATGGCGGTGCATCCATCAGGTAGCGGCACAGCTCGCCGACATAACCAATGGCGGAGGCATTAAATTTCTGTACATCTTTCCAGAAGCTGGAGGTGGAATATTTACGTCGAATTGCCAGGGTTGCACTACCGGCAATTACCCCACACCAGCACACCACAATACCGGTGGCGTGATACAGCGGCAGGGTCACATACATGACATCTTTTGGATTCAGATTTAGCACATGGCCATAGGTGCCGTAAGCCAGGGTCCAGCGGCTATGGGTGAACACCACGGCTTTCGGCAGGCCGGTGGTTCCCGAGGTATAGATATAAAACAGGCCATCTTTGCCCTGGACGGAATGCGTGGTCGGCGGATTGAATTTCGGGAAATGGTCGATCTTTTCGGCCAGATTATTAAAGCCTTTCGGAGCTTTGCCGGCATCGCGCTGGGTTTCCTGATCGGCAAACCAGTCCAGACGATCTGCCGGTAAATCCAGCGCCTGACGAATCTCCTCTACCGCAGCACGGCATTCTTCGCCAACAATTAGCGCGACCGGTTTGACCAGATTGATGCTATGGGTCAGCACCTTGCCGACCTGTGAGGTGTTTACCAGTGCAATGGTGACGCCAATTTTGGCCAGACCGATGACAGTCGCGATCAGTTCCGGGCGGTTTTCCAGCATTACCGCAATCACATCGCCTTTGCGTGCGCCTTGTGACAGATAATAGTGGGCAATCTGGTTGGCCCATTCATTCAGGGCTTTGTAGCTAAAGCGCTGCTCTTCAAACATTAAAGCCAGACCATGCGGATTACGTTTGACCGCTTTTTCAAAGGCAATGCCCAGACCGGCAGGGGTGGATGGCGTTCGTAAATAGGCTTGACTCAGACCCTGAATAAGATTCGGGACTTTGCCGATAAACTTTGGAATTTTGGCGGCGACATCGGCCAGACCAATAAGATCATGTTGTGTTGTATGGCTCATATGAATCCTATTTATTCTCGACATCCAATCTGTAGTTCTAGCGCATGAATATTGCACTTTAAGGTTTTAATCGTTTCGTTGTAGTGTAATCAACCTAATCTGACAAATTAACAAAAAAAATCCAGCCACCGAAATGACTGGATTTTTTTATTCACCTGCAAAAAAGCAAATTATGACTCAGTTGAGGTGTTGGCTTTCTTTGGTGGACGGCCACGTGGACGACGCGGACGTGCCGGTTTTTCTTTCTCGGCCTTGTCTGCTGCGGCTTCTGGAGCTTCAGCTTCTGCATTTGCCGGTGCTTCGCTGGCATCTGCTGCATCAACTGGCAGTTCAGCCTGTACTGGTTGCGCTGCTTCAGCTTTCGCTGTTTCTTTAGCCGGTGCTTCGGCTGCAGCGCTTTCTTCAGTCGCCACTTCAGTTTCAGTCGCAGTGGTTTCAGCCGCTGGTGCTGCTTCAGTTGCTGCTGGCTCGGCAGTCGCTTCTACAGGTGCTGCTGTGCTGCTTGCAGCAGTGGCTTCTGTTGCTTCAGCTGCTTGAGCGTCCGCCGCAGTTTCTGCTGGTGCATCGTTAGCGGGTGCTTTTTCTGCTTCGTCAGCATGGGCCTGTTTGGCCTGTTCCAGCGCCTGTTCGGCAGCAAGTTTGGCTAAACGACGACGCTCACGCGGATCATTGGCCACACGTTTGACTGGCGCTGGTGGAGTCAGGTCCAGCACAGGAGCAGGTTCTGCTTCTGGCTCGGCTTTGCTGACTTCAACATCACGGGTCACAGGCTGCTTTTGGCTTTCTGCCGCAGGTGCTTGAGCGACCAGGCTGGCTGCATATTGTTCAGTGAACTTTTGCAGGGCGCGGTTGAAGGTTGGAATTAAACCAAACTGCTCAATCAGCACCGAGCAATCTTCACCATACACATGACGGATCAGGCTGCCTACCGTGTACTGCTGCAAGGCTGGAACCTGAGACGGTGACAGCTTTGGCGGCTGGTTTTGTTGCGCACGACCTTCACGCTGCTGGCGACGACGCTGACGCGGATCGTTGCTGGCGCGTTTCACCGGTTGCGATTTGTGCTCTTCAGCCACAATTGCCGCAGGTGCCACTTCTTCTTTTGGTACTGGTGCTTCTTCTACTGCTTCAGTGCTGGCCGCAACCGGAAGTTCAGCGGTCGCTGCTGGTGCAGCGGCTGCGTTCTGGTTCAGCGCGACAATTTCACTTTGTGCAGCATCAACATTCACCACCAGAGCAGTTGGCATCACGTCCTGACGTGGTGCATCCACCAGGTCCACTTTCAGGCTTTGTGCTTCAGTGGCTGGTGCTGCTGCCGGTGCAGCCGTGTCATTCAGCACGCTGGCATCGCGGTGGCGATTTGGACGCTCTGGACGTTGCTGGTTACGACGGTCACGACGTGGCACAGCATCTTGCTGTTGCGCTTCGTTTTGCGTCTGTTCATTGTTGTTGTGCTGACGGCGGGAGTTGCGTTTGTTTTCACGCGCTTCCTGACGTTGCTCCTGACGTGACAGCTGCACCACTTCTTCGTGTACCTGATGCTGTGCTGGGCTGTTGTCATTCTGGCTGTTTTGCTCGCGCGGCTCTTTGTGCTTGCTGCGCTTTTTGTTGTTGTGACGTGATGATTTTTCTTCACGTTCAGCCGGTTTTTCAGCGTGATCACGCTCATGCTTGGCCACAGTTGATGGGGCAAGATAAGCATTGCTGGTTGCTGCTGCTGGTGCAGCCACAGGCGCCGCAGCTGCAATCTGACCGAACTGGCCACGGCTAACTGCGCCATTATTGACCATTTGCTCAATCGCTGCAGCCGCATTGTTGGCGCTACGTGACTGATCAACCGTGTTGGCCTGTTTTTGCACAAACAGGTTTTCTAACCATGCACATGGGCTAGCACTTGGTGCAGCGGCAGCAGGGGCCACTTGTGCAGGCGCAGCGGCTTGAGCTTTGGCTGGACGCTTCTGTTCCTTTTGCGGTGCTGCAGGCGCAGCTGCATGCTGAGCGTGCTGTTCTTCTTCTAAATGCCATTCAGAGGCTTCATAACCCAGTTCCTGTTCGCTTAAGCGGGTGGCTGCTGTGCGTTCATAGCTGGTTGGGGCAAAGCCTTCCGGATTGTAAGAGATTTCGTAATGTGGGGTTTCTAAATGCGGGTGCGGCAATACCGTTACACGTACATTTGAGGTTTGTTCAAGGTAAACCAGGCTGTGACGCTTTTCATTCAATAAGAATGCTGCAATTTCAACCGGTACTTCAACCTGAACTTCACCATGACGCTCACGTAGCGCAATCTCTTCCACTTTACGCATAATCGACAGTGAGAGAGAACGTAAGTCACGTACCATGCCGGTACCATGACAACGTGGGCAAACATAACCGGTCGCTTCTTCTAAAGATGGACGTAAGCGCTGACGGCTCATCTCCATTAAACCAAAGCGTGACAATTGACCAAACTGGATACGCGCGCGGTCGCTTTGCGTTGCTTCACGCAGCTTGGCTTCCACCATACGCTGGTTACGGTCTTTGGTCATGTCGATAAAGTCGATTACTACCAGACCACCGATGTCACGTAAACGTAACTGGCGTGCAATTTCTTCAGCAGCTTCCAGGTTGGTGTTTAGTGCGGTATCTTCAACGTCCTGACCACGAGTTGATTTTGCCGAGTTAATGTCGATTGACACCAATGCTTCGGTTTGGTCAATCACGATTGAACCACCTGAAGGCAGTTTGACTTCGCGTTCATAGGCGGTTTGAATCTGGCTTTCGATACCGAAATGCGCGAACAGTGGTTCATTTAGGGTATAGGTTTTTAACTTGTCGAGCTGACGTGGCATCACCGCTTTTACGAAGTTATAAGCTTCGTTATAGGCCTGTTCTGAGTCAATCAGGATTTCAGCCACATCATCACGCAGGTAGTCACGAATGGCACGCGTGACGACACCGGCTTCCTGATGCACCAGCATTGGCGATGGACCAGAACTTGAGGTGCTTTGAATTTGCGCCCACAGATCTAGCAGATGCTGTAAATCAAGTTGTAATTCTTCTTGAGAACGACCAATACCGGCAGTACGTACAATCACGCTCATACCGCGTGGCACGTTTAAAGAGGCCAGCATTTCTTTCAGTTCTTCACGCACTGAACCAGAAATCTGACGGCTGATACCACCCCCTTTCGGGTTGTTTGGCATCAGGACCAGGTAACGGCCCGCCAGTGAAATAAAGGTCGACAGGGCAGCACCTTTGTTGCCGCGCTCTTCTTTTTCTACCTGAACCAGCAGTTCGGTGCCTTCAGTAATCAGTTCGCGAATATTTGAAGTTTGACGAGGATCGGCCTTGTAGTAAGAGTTGGCAATTTCGCGCATCGACAGGAAACCTTGACGACCGGCACCATACTCAACAAATACAGCTTCTAAAGATGGCTCTACGCGAGTCACATGACCTTTATAGATATTTGATTTTTTTTGTTCACGGGTACGATTTTCTAAATCAAAATCGTAAAGACGCTGACCAGTGACAAGTGCAACGCGAATTTCTTCAGCATGTGTTGCATTAATCAACATACGTTTCATGGGTGTAACACCTTATAGTGATACACAGCAAAACATCGCTCTATACGTAGCGAGCATCAAACATCACGGATCATGGTTCAGATCTCAAATACAGCGGTCTGAACGTTTCTCTACCGGCCTGATAATCGGGTTTCGGTGGATGATTCACGTATTGATGATGTCAATACGGCTTCAATCTTTAAACGATTAAAGTCACCTGGTCGTTTCACTGGCGGACGAGCGGTACATTGGATGTGAGTAACTTTCACTGTCACATTGCTCAAAGATCATCCCTTCTTTTAGTCGAGTGTCTTGATACGGAATTATCGTCGTATCTTTACAATTTGTGCAGATCCAATGTATCAACGCTGTAGCCTGAATGCGACATCAGGGAACGACTAGTCTGATGTGTATCAGTTTACGTTTAAAAACCAACTTGAGGTTGGCGACATATTTTTTCAGGCAAACTGATTTATGTACCTTAAGTACAATTAAACGCAACAGTTTGCAGTTTTGCCGATATAATAAGCCTTCGGCGTCGGCATAATTCTTTTGGGACCTTTACGTGTTTAGTGGAGTGTTTGATTGAATAATCAACTTCAGTAAAAACCGAAATGACCCAACTTTTACCCACTTACGATGGTTTCCGTGCGCTGACTATATCAAACCTTGCATCATCTGCCTATGGGCTAAGCTTATGTTTCTTGTGTAAAGCATAGCCTAAGTGATCAGTTTTTAATCAATTTTAGTATTTTTTTAGGTCGTCGTAACTGTATGAATTCTACCCAACAATGGCAAAGTGTCACTTGGTTTGAAGTCGATGAGCATCAAGCGGGGCAACGGATTGACAACTTTTTGTTTAGCCGTTTAAAAGGCGTGCCCAAAAGCCGGATTTACCGTCTGATTCGTGAAGGTCAGGTACGGGTCAATAAAAAACGGGTCAAAGCCGAAACCAAGCTGAATATTGGCGATCAGATCCGGGTTGCTCCAATCCGTTTTGAACAGAAAGATGATACCCCGGCGCCGGTGTCGGACAAAGTTGCTCAAGGCTTGCTGAACCGGGTCATCTATGAAGATGAAGGGCTGATGGTGGTGAACAAGCCATCGGGCATTGCCGTGCATGGGGGCAGTGGTGTGGCCTATGGCCTGATTGAAGGCTTGCGCGCCGCCACCGGGAAAAAATATCTGGAGCTGATTCACCGCATTGACCGCGATACTTCGGGTCTGGTGATGATTTCGAAAAAACGCAGCGTATTAAAAACCTTGCAGGACATGCTGCGCGAACACAAAATCCGTAAAACCTATGCTGCGGTGGTGAAAGGACAGGTGACGCTGGACAAACAGCTGATTGATGCACCTCTACATCGTTATGAGCTGGCCAATGGCGAACGTCGCGTGCGTGTGTCTAAAGAAGGTAAAGAATCGAAAACCCAGTGGAATGTGCAAGAGCGCTTTATGCATGCCACACTGGTCTATGCATCGCCGCTGTCTGGACGTACCCATCAGATTCGTGTGCATGGTCTGAGTATTGGCCATCCGCTGGTGGGCGATGAAAAATACGGTCATGAAACCGAATATCGCGGGCCTAAACCACGTCGCTTGTGTTTACACGCCATGCGTCTGGAAATTCCGGGTTATCCGACCATTGAAGCGCCGTTGCCTGAAGATATGCAGAGTCTGGTCGCACAGCTCCGTGCGCAAAAGGCAGATAAGGTGCTAACACTTGGGGAAGATGACGAATAATCTTTGGCTTTTTAATTCTCGTTCGTCTTGCTTTATTTAAGTGGGAAATTTCCCTCTTTATTAAAATTAAAGATGAGGAACATTGTTCCGCAAGGGGGAGATTAAATTTCGGAAAAATCCTCTCCCTGAGCAGCACTGCTGCGCAAGTCTCCTTCTTGCACGTCGTTTAAAGCAGTGCTTTAAACTCGTTCAGGAGAGGGAGCGTTGCGATAGTAAATGATATCTGCATCCGAAATGTGCGAAAGGCGACATGGATGTCGCCGTTGGGTAATTAATATCTGTTGTGATCTTGCAATAAAAGTTATTTTCTAATGAAGCTCTCCCTCCTTTTTTAAAGGAGGGGCGGGGTGGATTTAAACCGAATCAAATCGAGGAAACCATATATGAACACAGCTGTAGAACTCATCATTTTCGACTGGGATGGCACCTTGTTTGATTCAGTCGGTCAAATTGTGGCGAGTTTACAGTTCGCTGCACAGCAGTTTCAGCAACCCTTAACCGATGAAGCAGCCAAAAGCATTATCGGTTTGGGCCTGCCTGAAGTGGCGCAGCGTTTGTTCCCGATGGTGCCGGAATTGCATGGCGAGATTTTACAGTGCTATTCCGAGCACTATGTAGCCAACTCCAAAACCGATGTCTGGTTTGATGGTGTGGCGGCGATGCTGGATGATTTACAGAATGCCGGGGTAAAACTCGCGGTGGCTACCGGTAAAAGTCGTAAAGGCCTAGATCGTGTATTGCAGCAGACTCAAAGTATGAATCTGTTTGCTGCGACCCGTGCCGCCAGTGAAACCCGCTCTAAACCGCATCCCTTAATGTTAGAAGAAATTCTGGCAGAAACCGGAGTGCGCCCTGAGCAGGCAATTATGGTCGGCGATACCTCTTATGATCTGGAAATGGCGCAGGCTATTGCCATGCCGCGTGTGGGTGTCAGCTATGGGGTACATACGGTCGAAGTGTTACAGCTGTTTCAACCGCTAAAAATTGCCGGGGATGTCAGCAGCCTGCATCAGTTCCTGTTACAGCAGGTACAAATGAAACAGGCCATCTAGGTGGGAGAGCATCTTTTCAGAAGAAGTGAACCTCTTGCCGCTTCTTCTTTTATTCAAGAGCTTATTTTCTTCCTTCTTATATTGATCTCTGCCTGGGCATGTTGCGTGATTGCAAAGTTTCGTCTTTCTTTTTCTGTTCTAGAGGCTGTATAAACACTGTGCAGCCTTATTGCCTCTAAAAGCTGCTGATAAAATCGTCTAATACCGAAGCCTTAAGCGCTGAAACTTCTCATCCAGATTTTCTTAAAAAGTGGATAGAAATACTCGGAAATCTATAGCTATCAGGGGCTTCGTGTCGGTTGAGTTGTGGCTGTGTTATAGGTTCTAGCTATTGTAAAAAATAAAATAAGTATTGGCATAAAAAGTCCATTTTTCCGATTCTAAATCAGTTTATATCTATGCGCGTTTGCTAGAGATCGGCAGCAACAGCCTGTTGCCGCTCTGATCAGTCCCCCCTATATCGGCCGATGTTCAGCTGCATGCCGGAAAATCTAGTCAACAGCATAAGCCCAATTTTTGCAGTTTAAGGAAACATTGATGTCGAATTCTGCTGTTGTTGCATCAGTTGCTCAAGCGTTAAGAGATGCTGAATTATCACAAACTGCGATTGCACCGATTCGCCCACAATTAGGCGGTGAATCTGCTGATGTAGATATCGCGTACGCAGTTCAAGAAGTAAATACCGAACGCGCGTTGAAAGAAGGCCGCCGTTTAGTAGGTCGCAAAATTGGTTTGACCTCGAAGGTAGTTCAGGCACAACTGGGTGTTGATCAGCCAGATTTCGGTATGTTGTTTGCAGATATGGCCTATGGTGATGGTGAAGCCATTCCTGCAGGTTTGCTGATTCAACCGAAAGTTGAAGCAGAAATTGCACTGGTCATTAAAGAAGATTTGACCAAAGAAAAACACACCTATGCTGACATTATCAGTGCAACTGACTACGCACTGCCAGCAGTAGAAGTGGTGGATAGCCGTATTGAAAACTGGAAAATCAGCCTGATTGACACCGTGGCAGACAACGCATCTTCAGCGGCGTTTGTACTGGGTTCTCAACCGGTAAAACTGGAAAACCTGGATCTTGTGAATTGCAAGATGGTCATGACCCGCGGTGAAGAAGTGGTTTCTCAAGGTGTGGGTAAAGCCTGTTTAGCCAACCCATTGAATGCTGCAGTCTGGCTGGCAGATGAAATGGTACGCCGTGGTCGTCCATTGTTAAAAGGCGACATCATCTTAACAGGTGCGTTAGGGCCAATGGTTGTGGCGCAACCAGGCGATGAATTCAAAGTTGAAATTGAAGGCTTTGGTTCAGTTACAGCGGCATTCGCTGCTGAATAAGCCCCAACCTGATCAGAATTTTAAGAGAGTACATTCATGAAAAAGATTAAATGTGCAATGATCGGTCCAGGTAACATCGGTACTGATTTGCTTTACAAATTACAACGCAGCGAATGGTTAGAGCCAGTATGGATGGTGGGTATTGATCCTACATCTGAAGGTCTGGCGCGTGCAGCGAAAATGGGTTTAAAAACCACGGCTGAAGGTGTAGATGGTCTTCTTCCTCACGTAATCGAAGATGACATCAAAATTGCATTCGATGCAACGTCTGCATACGTACACGCAGAAAACAGCCGCAAGCTCAATGAACTTGGCGTGTTAATGATTGACTTAACACCGGCTGCAATTGGTCCATTCTGCGTACCACCTGTCAACCTGGAAGCATTGCTTGCGGCTGGTGAAGTGCCAAACGTCAACATGGTAACGTGTGGCGGTCAGGCAACCATTCCAATGGTTGCTGCGGTTTCTCGCGTTCAACCGGTTGAATATGGCGAAATCATTGCAACGGTATCGACGAAATCAGTTGGTCCAGGTACGCGTAAAAACATTGATGAATTTACCCGTACCACTGCGGGTGCAATTGAGAAAGTTGGTGGTGCGAAACAAGGTAAAGCGATCATCATCATTAACCCAGCTGAGCCACCACTGATGATGCGTGACACAGTACATTGTTTAGTTGAAGGTGAGCCAGATCAAGCTGCGATCACTGAATCTGTACATGCGATGATTAAAGAAGTGCAAAAATATGTACCAGGTTACAAACTGGTAAACGGTCCTATTTTTGACGGTAACCGTGTTTCGATCTTCTTAGAAGTCGAAGGTTTAGGTGACTTCTTGCCGAAATATGCAGGTAACCTGGATATTATGACAGCGGCTGCTGCACGTACTGCAGAAATGTTTGCTGAACACGTTTTCAACACTGCTGAAGCTTAAGGAGCAACCTCATGTCTAAGATTATTGTTCATGATATGACTTTACGTGATGGTATGCACCCGCAGCGCCATCAAACCACTGTTGAGCAAATGATTGCCATTTCAACAGCATTAGATGATGCCGGCGTACCTTTAATTGAAGTGACCCACGGTGACGGTCTTGGTGGTTCATCAGTCAACTACGGTTTTGCTGCTGCTACTGACGAAGAATACCTGTCTGCTGTTGTGCCACGTATGAAGAATGCGAAAGTGTCTGCACTGCTTCTTCCTGGTATCGGTACAGTTGATCATTTGAAAATGGCGCATGAAATTGGTGTATCAACGATTCGTGTTGCAACACACTGTACAGAAGCGGACTGTTCTGAACAGCACATCACTGCTGCTCGTAAACTCGACATGGACACTGTGGGCTTCTTAATGCTGGCTCACATGGCTTCTCCTGAGCGTCTTTTAGAAGAAGCGCAGAAGATGGTGTCTTACGGTGCAAACTGTATTTATGTCACAGACTCAGCAGGTTACATGCTTCCTCAAGACGTGAAAGACCGCGTGGGTCACTTACGTCAACACCTTGACCCAAGCATCGAACTTGGTTTCCACGGTCACCACAACTTAGGTATGGGTGTATCGAATACGGTTGCTGCGGTTGAAGCCGGTGCGGTACGTGTGGACTTGGCCTCTGCAGGTCTTGGTGCGGGTGCGGGTAACACACCACTTGAATTGTTCATTGCTGTAGCGAACCGTATGGGTATGGATACAGGCGTTGACCTGTTCAAAGTACAAGACGTTGCTGAAGATCTCGTAATTCCAATGATGCACAACCCGATTCGTGCAGACCGTGATGCGGCAACTTTAGGTTATGCGGGTGTTTACTCTTCATTCCTGTTGTTCGCGAAACGTGCTGAAGCGAAATATGGCGTGTCTGCGCGTGAAATCCTGATGGAACTGGGTCGCCGTGGTACAGTCGGTGGTCAGGAAGACATGATTGAAGACTTAGCGCTTACTATGTCTAAAGCGCGTGAAATGCAAGCTTAAGTTTTAATTTTAAAACTGGCTTGAATAAAGCACTCCAAATATATTTGGGGTGCTTTTTTTATTGGTGCGATTGATTGGCTCACGACCATTTTAAAAATTAATCCGGATTTAAAATCACACAGATCAATGCATTTAAAACGCATCTTATTTTTATATAAAAAGTCTTTTAAATGATTAGTGGTGATTTATTGTAAAAGGATGGAAAAGGGGGGGAGAAAACCGATTAATTTAAATTCGGGGAAAAGCTGAATTGTTTTAAATATTAAATTTTTTATAAATAATACTGATAGTTAAAAGCTATTAGTTAAAGTGTTAATGTTAAAACCAATAAATAAAGCCTAAAAACTCGGAATAAATAAAAAATACAGTGAAAAATAATATGAATAACAGAGGTTTATATTTTTAGGGTGGAGAGTATTTAGCAGGGAAATGATTGCTGAAATATCTTAAAAAAATAAAAAAAGCGCTGTGAAATCAAAAAAATGCCCAAAACGATAAATGTTTAATACTGTGGTCGGATTTTCTATTTGATTATGCTTACGCATGATGACGGCATTGTTTTTATCTGCTGAATGGGAAAATTTACCATGCGTCGTCAAAAATTATGGATAGCAATGCTTGCTGCGACAGCAACTTTAGGAACTTCTGCTACATATGCAGATTTTATTGATGACAGCAATGTTCAACTTAAATTTAAAAATTTCTATTTAGATCGTCAGTATCAAGATAAACCAGAATTGAACTTTGGTTCATGGTCACAGGCGGTAACTTTGGATGCCAAGTCTGGTTATCATGATATTGGTGGTGGCGTGCAAATTGGAGCAGATGTACTGGTTCAACATGCAGTTAAACTCAACGGCCGTGATCAAAATCCGGATTGGGTGTTACCTCACGATGGCAAAGAATCTAAAGATCATTTTGGTAAAGTTGGTGCAACCTTAAAAGTTAAGGTATCTGAAACTGAGTTGAAGGTTGGTGATCTATTACCAATGTCACCAGTGGTATTCTTTGATCCATCTCGCCAATTACTGACTACTTATAGTGGTGCCTGGTTAGAGTCTAAGGACATTAAAGATACTAAACTGACCTTGGCATATTTAGATGGCATTAATGCACGTTATGAAAATCAATATCATGACCTGAGCTTATTTCCGCAAAACAACTTTGCGACAGCAGTCAGTACAGATGACGGCATGTACATCGTAGGGATTGATCATCAATTCACCCCAAAAGTGGGTGGTAGTTACTGGTATGCCGATGTCACCAACATCTACCAACAACACTATGCCGCTGTAAACTATAAAACGACCTTGGCTGAAAACACCAAGTTAGACACCCATGTACGTTATTTTGACAACAGCGAATCGGGTGACCAGCTGTATGGCAAGATTGACAGCCAGGCCGTGTCTGCAGGTGCAAAAATCAACCATGGTATGCACACAGTACAATTAGGCTACCAGCAAATGTTTGGAGAGCATGGTAACAAAGCGCCAATGTTCCCGACATTGGGTGGTTGGGTACCACAGCCATATTTAGACAACTGGTCGGTGGCAAGCTTTATCCGTAAAGATGAAAAATCATGGAGCTTGGGTTATACCTATAACTTTGCTGATGTGGGTGTACCAGGTTTAACCGCAACTGCACGTCATTTCCGTGGTTGGGATGTCGATAATGGTGCAGGCGAACCGCGTGGCAAAGAAAATGAAAACAACCTGATTGTGAACTATGTGGTACCAGAAGGTAAGCTAAAAGGTTTAGGTTTCAACTACATGTTTATTGATACCAACTATGACAATATCTCAGGTGGTAATGATCTAGAAGAACACCGTATCGCGACGACCTATACCTATACATTCTAATTGGTCAAGATCAAAGAGCAGCTGCACCTCCAGCTGCTCTTTTTTATGTAAAATCAGATGAAAGCCCTAATACAAATAAAGATTTAAAAATAACTAAAATGTTTAAAAACAATGGCTTAAATAATCGTTTTTTTGTAGCTTAAAATCGTAATTTTGTATCAGTTGAAAGCGCAGGAGCGGTTAATATAAGCCTATAGAAAACGCATGTTCAACGAGTCACTTGACGTCCAGACCTTCCAAGATTGAGGGAAACGCAAGCTAAAGACTGTATGAGGAGTAAGTATGAGCACTGTCCAAATCCCTGACTATACAACAGATTCATTCTTTGGCTTAGAAGATAAATGGATTGAAACCGCAGAAGGCGAACTCACCCATTACCATGAAATTGGTGAAGGTACGCCAATTCTGTTCTTGCACGGTTCAGGTACGGGTGTATCTGCAGCGGCCAACTGGTGGTTAAACCTGCCACAAATTGGTGAACAGGCACGTTGTATCGCGATTGATACCATTGGTTATGGTCAAACCGTTGTTGCACCGGGTACCCAATACGGGATCCGTGCCTGGGTTGATCACGCAATCCGTACCTTAGATGCTTTAGGTATCGAGAAAACCTGGTTGGTGGGTAACTCTTTAGGTGGCTGGTTGGCATTTCAATTGGCACTGGATTATCCAGAGCGCGTTCTGGGTATCGTGTCTATGGGTACCGGTGGTGCCAAGCAAACTGCGGCACTGAAAGCACACGCGAACCCTGTACTGACTGAAGAAGGTATCCGTAAGACACTGTCTATGTTCGTGGTAAACAAAGACCTGATTACAGATGAACTGGTGAAAGTCCGTTTTGACTCGGCTGCAAATGACTATGCCTCTGACCGTTTAATGGACGTGGTGGGTGCGCGTGACCGTGACCGTTTCGAATTCCCATTAGACTTCGAAAAAATGAAAGACATCACGGTACCTGTACTTCTGATTCATGGTACTCAAGACGTGGTGATTCCAGTATCCCGTACCTGGGACATTCTAAATGTGGTGCCAAATGCAGATGCACACATCTTCAGCCAATGTGGTCACTGGTCACAAGTTGAAAAAGCCGATGAGTTCAACACGGTTATTAAAAACTACCTGGCCGCACACGGCGTAAAATAAGCCGGTGATAAAAGCAAAAAAGGATGGTGACAGGCCATCCTTTTTTTATGGGCGGAATTTCTGGCTCAACCGGTTTAGTGCTGAATAAAGCTGGCCACCAGATTAATGCAAATCGCCAAAATGGTGGTGTTAAACATATAGGCCAGCACAATATGCAGGGTGTTCAGGATACGCATCGCGCGTGAGCTGATGCTGACATCGGCGGTTTGTGCCGACGTGCCAATCACATAACTAAAATAGAGAAAATCCGGATAGGTCGGGTAAGGGGTTTTCGGAAACTCCAGCCCACCTGCCTGATGCTGTTGCAGCGCCAGATAATAGTCATGCGCATAGTGAATCGCAAAAATGGTATGCATAAACAGCCAGGCACATAAAATAGTGGTAATCGCCAGCAGAAAATGCCCCATGCGGGCAAAGTCGGTTTGGGCAAATAAGTTGATCTCGACAATAATCGCAATAAAGCACATCACCAGGGTTAGAAACAGCAGTAACAGAATCAGCCATTTACTGGCATCCTGCTGCTGGGCGCGTTGCAGAATATGCTGATGATCACTATGCCAGAAATTCAGCAGGGTAAAGAGCAGATAGCCGGACACGGCAATATTCCAGCTGATGAGCAGGCAGGTCGACCAGGTCCACGGGCTCAAGCACTGAAAAATACCGTACAGCACCGTGGTGATCAGAAAACTGATAAAAAAATAAGGATGAGACTGCATCCCGGTTTTAATATGGCTAAACGGTGTTTTTATCATTCTTATTCCTTTGATCTGGCCCATGACAGATAAAAGCATGCCTAGCATCCTGCTTCAGGGGCAGAACATAGCGGCACTTCACTGTAGTCTAGCTTATTAGACTTAAGTTGTAGTTTGCGGCTGAAAATAAATCTGTGCGGCTAGCAGAGAAAAAGTCGTAAAAGTGCAAAAATGATAAAAAATGGTGCAAAAAAGCCTGCGACTTAAGTCTAATCTGATTAAAAAGCCAGCAAATTGGCCATAAAAAAAGCACCATTATTTAGTCTCGAAATAATGATGCTGGCAGGCAGTCAGCCAAAGCGCGGCTTAATCGCGGTTAATATCCAGATAAAACACCCGGGTCAACAGTTCCATAAACTTGTCGACCGATGGCGAGTTGCTGTTTTTACGGTAACTGACATACAGGTCCAGATAAGGCAGTTCGATATCCAGCGGACGGATGATGGTGTTGTTCATGGTCAGCGGGGCAATGTAGCCCGGCAAAATGGTACAACCCAGTCCCATACCAATCGAGTTGATATTGAACAGGATGTTGTCGGCTTTTTGCACAATATTAAATTCAATACCATTGGTCTTGGCAAAGTTTAGAATCATGTCGTGCAAATTCTGCGACTGCTCGGCGGCCGGAATAATAAAATCAATACCGTTGAGGGCTTTGACCGGAATACGTTCGTATTTGGCCAGTGGATGGTCTTTTGGCAAAATGAAAATCAGTGGTTCACGCAGCACGAACTGGCTTTCAATTTCATCACTGTTAAAGTTGTGACGGGTAAAGGTGATGTCCAGTTCACCTTTTTTAATGGCTTTCATCTGATCATTGTTGTTCATACTGAGCAATTCAATTTTCAGATCTGGGTTCTGTACGCGCAGATTCGGCAACACATACGGGAAAATCTTCATTTCCGCGACCGGTACAAAGCCAATGCGTAGCATCTGCTGTTTGGCCTGGGACACCTGACGCGCCATAGCCACGGCTTTGTCGGCCTGCGCCAGGGTCAAGCGCGCCTGTTCCAGAAACACTGCGCCTTCTTCTGTCAGTTCGACCTTACGTTTGGTCCGGTGTAACAGTTTTACGCCAACGTCTTCTTCGAGGTCTTTAATCTGTTGACTTAAAGAAGGCTGGGCTGTGTAGAGCTTCAAGGCAGCCTTACTGAAGTTCAGTTCTTCAGCCACGGTAATGAAATAGCGAAGGTGACGTAATTCCATAAACCCATTCCAAAAGATTAATTCAAAAAATGTCTAACTATCATGTCTTAAGAGTATAGTCTATAATCAACTATTAGGTGAAGATTATTCTGCCATTTAGGAAATAAATAGGCTTTCAAATTTTATTAATGCTTTAATAAAGAGAAATAAGCGATAAGTAATTGATAAAATATCTTAATTAAAACAAAAAAAATATTTCACTAAACCCCGCTAAAAAATCATTATCCATGCAAAGTTGAGTCTATTTATTTTGTGCCGTTGTGTCGGTCACAGGAGAGCTTTCAATGAGTGGAAAAATTGATGTGCGCGAAATCGACGCTTTAGTCGATGCACAAAATGGACGTATTACGCCATCTATCTATACTGATCCAGATATCTACGAGTTAGAACTTGAACGTGTATTTGGTCGTACCTGGTTATTCCTTTGCCATGAAAGCCAAATTCCTAAGGCGGGCGACTTCTTCAACACCTATATGGGTGAAGATCCGATCATTGTGGCACGTCAAAAAGATGGCTCGATCAAAGCATTCTTAAACCAATGCCGTCACCGTTCTATGCGCGTAAGCTTCGCAGACTGTGGTAATACCCGTGCGTTCACTTGCCCATACCACGGCTGGTCTTACGGTATTGACGGTTCTTTAAAAGACATCCCGCTTGAAGATCGTGCTTACCCACATGGTGCATGTAAAGAGCAATGGGGTCTGGTTGAAGTAAACCGTGTGAAATCTTACAAAGGCCTAGTATTCGGCTGCTGGGATGAAACCACACCAGATCTAGAAGAATACATGGGTGATATCGCTTGGTATCTTGATGGCGTGGTAGACCGTCGTCCAGGTGGTACTGAAATCATCGGTGGTGTACACAAGTGGGAAATCGAGTGTAACTGGAAATTTGCAGCTGAACAGTTTGCATCTGACCAATACCACGCCCTGTTCTCTCACGCATCTGCGATTCAGGTACTTGGCGCGAAACCAGACGACGAATCAACCAAGAAATTAGGTGCTGCTCAAACGGCTCGTCCAGTTTGGGAAACTGCAAAAGATGCACTGCAATACGGTTCACGTGGTCACGGTTCAGGCTTCTTCTTCACAGAGAAACCAGATGCAAACGTTTGGGTTGACGGTGAAGTGGCCAACTACTTCCGCGAAACGTATGAAGAAGTAAAAGAGCGTCTAGGTGAAGTACGTGCGCTGCGTCTTGCAGGTCACAACACCATGTTCCCGACACTGTCTTGGTTGAACGGTACTGCAACACTTCGCGTATGGCACCCACGTGGTCCAAACAAAACTGAAGTTTGGGCATTCTGTATTGCCGATGCTGAAGCGTCTCAAGAAGTGAAAGAAGCGTTTGAACGCTCTGCAACGCGTGCATTCGGTCCTGCCGGCTTCCTGGAGCAAGATGACTCTGAGAACTGGATCGAGATTCAGAAAGTTTTACGTGGTTATAAAGCACGTCAAAACAAATTGATCGTTGAGATGGGTAAAGGCAACGAGAAAGTACGTGAAGATGGTATCCCGGGCATCACCAACTACATTTTCTCTGAAACTGCAGCACGCGGTATGTACCGTCGCTGGGCAGATTTATTGATCCATGAAAAATGGGAAGACGTTGAAAAAGCGGCTGACGAATACGAGAAGGAGCTTATGAAATGAGTCAAATCAGCTTAGAACTTCATCACCAGATCAGTCAGTTCCTGTATCAAGAAGCCAAGCTTCTTGATGACTGGAAATTCCGCGAGTGGTTAGACACGCTAGCTGAAGATATTTCTTATACGCTACGTACCACACCAAACGCACAAACCCGTGACCGTCGTCGTTCGGTTGAACCACCGACGACTTGGGTGTTCAACGATACGAAAGATCTGTTGGAACGTCGTGTTGCCCGTCTTGAAACCGGTATGGCCTGGGCAGAAGAGCCTCCATCACGTACGACTCACATGGTGTCTAACGTGATTGTTGAAGCGTCTGAAGTAGAAGGCGAATACGATGTGTACGTGACTTATTTACTGTACCGTACCCAAAAAGAGAAAGACGTTACGATTTACTGTGGTAAGCGTCATGACAAGATCCGTAAAGTTGAAGGCGGCTTAGGCTTCCAGATCTTCAACCGTAAGATCACGCTTGACCAAGTTACCTATAACTCACATAACCTGAGTGTGTTCTTCTAATGAATAAGATTTTTGTTTGCCAAGTTGACGAGCTTGACGAAGGCGAAGCATTGAAAGTGGACTGCGGCGTAAACGGTATCGATGCGCTGGCAGTATTCAACAATGGCGGTGAATTCTTCGCAATGAATGATCGCTGTTCACATGGTAATGCATCGATGTCTGAAGGTTATCTGGAAGACGACGGTACAGTTGAATGTCCGCTGCACTCTGCACGTTTCTGTTTGAAAACTGGTCAAGCACTATGCTTGCCAGCAACAGATCCAATCCAGACATTCCCAGTGATTGTTGAAGATGGCGCGTTATACGTAGAGATGGCAGGAGAGTAATCATGGGTTGGCTAAAAGGCGAAGTTGCACTCATCACTGGTGGTGGTTCAGGTTTAGGCTGGGCTTTGGTTGAGCGTTTTTTGGAAGAAGGAGCACAGGTGGCCGTTCTTCAGCGTTCTCAGTCTAAAGTTGATGCTTTACAGGAACACTTTGGTGACCGAATTCTTGCAATCGCTGGTGATGTTGCCAACTATGAAGACAATGTCCGTGCTGTTCAAGCGACCGTTGAGCGTTTTGGCAAGCTTGACTGTTTTGTGGGTAATGCCGGTATCTGGGATCACTATGCCGATATCGTTAACACCTCGGGTGAGCAACTGGATAAAGCCTTTGATGAAATCATGGGCATTAATACCAAGTCGCTGATTCTGGGTGCCAAAGCAGCGCTAGACGAGCTGATCAAGTCAGAAGGTTCAATCATCTTCACTTTATCGAACTCTGCGCTGTATTCATCGGGCGGTGGTCCTGTTTATACCGCATCCAAACATGCTGGTGTAGGCATCATGAAAGAACTGGCCTATGAATTAGCGCCAAAAGTTCGTGTTAATGCCGTGGCACCGTCTGCCATGAATGTGAATATCAAAGGCGCGGCATCACTCGGTCAGGAAAATGTTGGCCTGCTCGATGCACGTGATCCTGAGAAAATTGCCCGTGGTATGCCACTGAACTTCTTGCCAGAACCAGAAGATATGACCGGTTCATATGTGCTGCTGGCTTCACGTCAAAACAACCGTCCACTGACCGGCGTGCTGATTAACGCGGAATGTGGCTTGGGCATTCGTGGTTTACGTCAACCACGTGCCGGTTTCTTTGACGAGTAATTCACGCCTTAAAACATAATGGACTAACCCGGCAGCCTTTTGGCTGCCTTCCGTTTAGGAGTCACACATGGCCGTTAAACTTATTTGTGCATCGCACAGTCCTTTAATGGAGTTTGCCACTCCGCAAGAACAACGCAAAGAACAAGCTGTTCGTCAGGCGTTTGAAAAACTGTCTGCGGAAGTCAAAGCCTACGATCCAACCCTGATCATTACCTTTGGTCCAGACCATTTCAATGGTTTCTTCTATGACCTGATGCCAAGTTTCTGTGTGGGTATTCGTGCCACTGCAGCAGGTGACTGGGACTATGGTAAAGACAACAACAAGATTGATGTGCCTGAAGAAACTGCACTCAATCTGGTTCGCCGTGTCCTCGATGAAGGCGTGGATGTGGCCTATTCGTATCGTATGCAGGCCGACCACGGTGTGACCCAGCCATTACATTTCCTGTGTGGTGGTCAACTAGATCGTTATCCAACGATTCCTATTTTCATTAATGGTGCTGCAGCACCAATGCCAACCACGAAGCGTACGATCGCTTTGGGTCGTGCTGTAGGCCAGTTTATCAAGTCTTTAAACCTTGAAAATGAGCGTGTACTGGTTCTGGGTACAGGTGGTCTGTCACACGATCCACCGACGCCACAAATGGGTTCTGTTCCACCAGAAGTGGAAGAATTCCTGATTGCCGGTCGCAACCCGACGCCGGAAGCACGTGAAGCCCGTCAGGCAAAAATTATTGCCGTGGGTCAGAAGCTGGCCGCGGGGGATACCTCGGTAGCGGTTCCGCTGAATGCGGAATGGGATATTGCCTTGCTGGAGAAATTCAAGCAGGCAGATTTCGCAGCACTGGAAGCCATGACTGAAGCGGAAATCCGTCGTGATGGCGGCCGTGGCGGTCAGGAAGTCCGTTCATGGATGGCGGCATTTGCTGCATTGCATGAGCTGGGCGAATATGACATGACCACCCACTGCTATGAAGAAATCAGCGAGTGGATTGCCGGTTTCGGTATCGTTTCTGCAGAATTAAAAGGTTAACTGAATGAGCAATGTAAACAGCATCGTGATTGTCGGTGCAGGTCAGGCCGGTGCCAGCGCAATTCTGGAATTACGTGGCAACAAATACGAAGGCAAAATCACCCTGATCGGGGATGAAACCCATTTGCCGTATGAGCGTCCGCCTTTGTCTAAAGATGTGATTCTCAAACCAGCCGAAACCAAAATCGAAATTCTGTCAGAAGAAAAACTGGCGGAACTGGGCGTTGAAACCATCCGTGGTAACGGTGTGGCCAAAATCAATGCCGAGGCAAAAACGGTTGAACTGCAAAACGGTGATGTCGTTGCTTATGACAAGTTACTGCTGGCCACCGGTGGTGCAGCGCGTCGTTTACCCAACTTCGATGCGCTGGGTAAACACGTGTACACCCTGCGTAACCTGGAAGATTCACAAGCGCTGGTGCCGGTATTACAGCCGGGCCGCCGTATCATCCTGATTGGTGGTGGTGTGATCGGTCTGGAGCTTGCATCAAGCGCACGTTTTAAAGAATGTGAAGTGACCGTGATTGAAATGGGTCCAATGGTGATGGGTCGTTCATCACCACGCATCCTGAGCGAGTTCCTGCTGCAGCAGCAACAATTGGCCGGTGTTGATGTACGCCTGTCGACCCAGATTGCAGAATGCAAGCTGGATGGCGAAGAAATTGTGGTAACACTGGAAGGCGGTGAAGAGCTGCGTGCAGATGCTGTGGTCTATGGCATCGGGATTATCCCGAATGCACAGCTGGCCGTTGAAGCCGGTCTGGATGCGGACTTTGCGGTTAAGGTCAATGAAAATTGCCAGACTTCAAATCCGGATATTTATGCAGCGGGTGACGTGGCCACGCAACTGCGTGACTGTGGTAACCACCGCCGCGTTGAAACCTGGGAAAATGCCAACCTGCAAGCCGGTATCTTCGCGCGTCACGTGATGGGCGTTGAACATCCAGCGGCAAACCCGGCCTGGTTCTGGACCGATCAGCTGGACATCAACTATCAGTTTGTTGGTGATATGGCAGCGGCTGAATGGCATGTGCGTGGCGAGATTAAACCTGAACTGCGTGCTGAATCATCATTCGTATTGTTTGGTGTCACCGATGGCGTGATCGTTGGCGGGATTACCGTGAATGCAGCCAAAGACATGCGTCACCTGAAAAAGCTGATCAGCAAACAGGCGGCTTTTGAGGCTGACAAATATCTCGATCTGAGTCAGGATCTTCGTAAGCTGGTAAAATAATCCGGCGATACGGCAGGGCAGACCTTGGGTAACTTTGGTCTGCTTTTTTATGGCTGTTTTATTTTAATGTCGAGACATGAGCACAATGTGCATGGTGATTTGTACATGACTTTGTGTCGGTAGGTCTTACTTTTTAAAGCTGATAAGAATCCTCAAAATTTATTTTTGAGTTCGCAGGGCAAAACTCTTTTCATTGTTTGGGCGTCTCTCTTCGTTCCGTGGTGACATTCAGGTCGTCATCCTCATTATTTCAAGATGGGTTTGAATAAAGATGCCTTCATTTTATGGTTTTCAAATTTAGTTGAGTTGTCTATGAGTTCAAACTCATCTCCCATGATCGTTACCGCAAGTATCTATGCCTTGCTGGTGCTGATCTGGGCCACCACGCCGCTGGCGATTGTGTGGAGTGTGGAAGAAGTCCATCCCATGTGGGTGCTGATTATCCGCTATTTCGGGGCTTCGCTGATTGCGCTGTTTTTACTGAAACTGATGCGTGATCCGTTACCGCTGGATGAAACCTCACTCAAAAGTTATGTGGCGGGCAGCCTGAACCTGATTGGTGCGCAGCTGTTTATTTATCTGGCAGCCAATTACCTGACTTCGGGTTTAATGGCGCTGATTTTTGGTTTTTCCCCGCTTATTGCCGGTTTAATTGGCCATGTGATTTTAAAAACCCAGAAACTGGTGGCCCTGCAATGGCTGGGCATGGCGGTGGCGGTGGCCGGGCTGAGTTATGTCTTTGCCGACTCGGCAGACAGCAAGATCAACCCGATTGGGATTGTGCTGATGTTAATTAGCATGGTGTCGTATATCAGCTCGATTTTCTGGGTCAAGCAGATTAATGCACCACTGAGTCCGATGTCACAGGCCACCGGTTCCTTGCTGGTCTCGGCACTGGGTTCAATGCTGATGTTGCCATTCATCTGGTCACATATGCCAACCGAATGGCCGGGCATGCAAACCATGATTGGCTTTTTGTTTACCATGATCATGTCTTCGATTGTGGCGATGCTGTGTTATTTCTGGCTGATTCGCCGTCTGGCTGCGTCCACTGTCTCTTTAAGCAATGTGATGACCCCGATTATTGCACTGGTACTCGGAGCGACCCTGAATCATGAGCATATCAGTGCACATGCGGTGGCCGGGATTGCGGTGGTGATGCTGGGCATTGTGATGTATTTCTGGAAAGACTGGCAGCGTCAGTATTTTTCTAAATGGTGACAGCACAGGAAGCCATGCGCTTCCTGCTGTTTTGGCTTTTGCTAAAAACAACAAAAACATAAAACAAAATATTCCACAATTTTGGATACTATGCATATTGCATCGGCACTTGCTGTCCTGTGTAATGAAGACTTAATAAATCACAGGATTTGCTCTACGTGCTTCAATTTTTATCGGACTGACATGAATCAAAACGCGGAACCTAAGCATTTTCAGCTACCAACCGAAACATGTTGGTCACACGCCTGGCGTCAGCCTGCTTTGCAGTTTTTACCTTCCCGGCATTATAACGGTGCCCAGTTTTTCAATCCGGTGCCGGCACCCGAAGGGCGTAGCCGCAGTGATTTGCTGAAATGGCTGTTACAGCGTAAACGCAATAGCTGGACCGCAGAAAACACACCAGAGCAGCCCGCTGAAGGCAAGCGTCCGATTCCGCAGGAACGTCCGAATGCCAGCCTGGATGACTGGCAGATCTGGTTTGTAGGGCATGCTACCGTTCTGATTCAGATTGGCCCCTATAATTTCCTGACCGATCCGGTCTGGTGTGAATATGCCGGACCGCAGCAGGGCAGAGGTCCGAAACGGATTTGCCCGGCTGGAATTGCCCTGGAAGAGTTACCGACCATTCATGCGGTGCTGTTGAGCCATAACCATTATGACCACATGGATCTGGCCACCCTGCGCTGGTTACATGCCCGTTTTGCCATGCCAATTTATACCGGACTGGGCAACAGCTGGTATTTGCCAAAAAACTTTCATGTGGTGGAAATGGACTGGTGGCAATCGGCGCTATTTAATGAATTAAAACTGGTCTATATTCCGGCGCAGCATGGTTCAGGCCGTGGTATGCGCGACCAGAACAGTGCCCTCTGGGGTGGCTTCTCGATTCTGCATGGTGAAGATCACTGCTTCTTTGCCGGAGATACCGGTTATTCCTCGCATTTTAAGGAAATCCATGCCCGTATTGGCGCACCGCGGATTGCACTATTACCGATTGGTGCCTATGAGCCACGGGACCTGATGCGCTATATGCACATGAATCCGGAAGATGCTTTTCAGGCGCATAAAGACCTGCATTCCAAATGTTCGCTGGCCATTCATTACCGTACCTTCCAGCTCACCGATGAAGGCCGTGAACAGCCGGAAGTCGATTTGCAAAATGCCATGCGTAAATCCTCAAAACTGATGAATCCGTTTTATTGCATTCGCGAAGGCAAGAAGCTGATTGTTTAAGTTTAAATCCTGCAACAAAAAACCACCCGAAGGTGGTTTTTTTATGGCTTGAATTCTCTGTGTAGAGGCTTAGAGCACGCCTGGCTGACCCAGCGCAGGGTCGGTGGCTCGAGCGGCCTGAGCATCTGCCACGGTCATCCCCAAGGCTTGGGCTACACCTTCGCCGTAGGCCGGGTCACACATAAAGCAGTTACGGATATGACGGTACTTGATAAAGTCATAGGCATCGCCCATGGCACGCGCAGTATTGTCAAACAGCGCCTGTTTCTGTTCAGGATTCATCAGGTTGAACAGGGCACGCGGCTGGCTAAAGTAATCGCTGTCATCTTGACGATAATCCCAGAAATCGGCATCGCCACGGATTTTCAGTGGTGGTTCACGGTACTGTGGCTGTTCCTGCCATTGCTGGAAGCTGTTTGGCTCATAGTGTGGCAAGCCGCCATAGTTGCCATCCATACGGCCCTGACCATCACGGCGGTTAGAGTGGACCGGACAACGGGCTGCGTTTACCGGAATCTGGGAATGGTTTACCCCCACGCGATAACGTGCGGCATCGGCATAGTTAATTAAACGCGCTTGCAGCATACGGTCTGGTGAATAGCTGATCCCCGGCACCAGAGTACTTGGTGCAAAAGCGGCCTGTTCCACATCCTGGAAATAGTTTTCTGGGTTACGGTTCAGTTCAAACTCACCGACTTCAATTAATGGATAATCACCTTTTGGCCAGACTTTGGTCAGGTCAAACGGATGATAAGGCACGGTTTCCGCTTCGGTTTCCGGCATGATCTGCACGAATAGGGTCCATTTCGGGAAATCGCCACGTTCAATTGCATTAAACAGGTCATTTTGGCTGCTTTCACGGTCCTGGCCAATCAGTGCTGCGGCTTCGGCATCGGTCAGGTTTTTAATGCCCTGCTGGGTACGGAAATGGAATTTGACCCAGAAACGTTCATTGTTGGCATTAATGAAGCTGTAGGTGTGGCTGCCAAAACCATGCATATGACGATAACCATCTGGAATACCGCGGTCTGACATGACAATGGTCACCTGATGCAGCGCTTCTGGTAACAGGGTCCAGAAATCCCAGTTGTTGTTGGCGGAACGGACGTTGGTTTTCGGGTCACGTTTTACCGCTTTGTTCAGGTCCGGGAACTGGCGCGGGTCACGGAAGAAGAACACCGGTGTGTTGTTACCGACTAAATCCCAGTTGCCTTCTTCGGTATAGAATTTTAGTGCAAAACCGCGAATATCACGTTCGGCATCGGCTGCACCGCGCTCACCGGCCACTGTCGAGAAGCGGGCAAACATTTCGGTTTTCTTGCCGACTTCAGAGAAAATTTTGGCGCGGGTATATTGGGTAATGTCGTGAGTCACGGTAAAGGTTCCGAATGCACCTGAACCTTTGGCGTGCATACGACGCTCAGGAATCACTTCACGAACAAAGTTCGCCAGTTTTTCATTGAGCCATAAATCCTGGGTAAGCAATGGACCACGGGCACCGGCGGTCATACTGTTCTGGTTATCGACCACCGGAGCACCGGCATCGGTGGTGAGGTGGGTGACCGGACATTTTTTAAAGTCTTGGCTCATTATCGTTCTCCGTTATTGTATTCATGTGCTGACGTTGGACACGGGCTGGATTCTCCAGGCAGGTGACATCCCATGAAATTAACCGTTATCAAAGTCATTAAAAAACCAACCCAGCCCATCATGGACATCTGCCTTGCAACGACTGACTGGGCAGGATGGCGATGGATAAAAACATAAAAATGTAGCTTGGTTCTCATTTAATGTAGACCGAGTACCGCAGTTTTTCAAATGGATAAAACGATTAGTGGTCAAAGGAATAATCGATAGCTTAAAGTTTTGATTTCTGAGTGTTTTGGTCGGATTTTGTTGAGATGAGCCGGGCTAAAAACGGCTGGATGGCCAGTTCAATATCGGCCTGCAGTTGCTGCCAGTCCTGAAATGTGGGCTGGATTAACAGGGTTTGTGAAATAAAGCCATAACTGATGCGATGCAGGTTTTCGGCACAGCGTAAGCGTTCGTGGGTTTCAGGTATATAGCGGCTTAAAATCTGCTGCCAGCTGTCCAGCATCAGCTGATAATGCTTTTGATAGGCCTGTTCGCTCGACAGGCTGCGTTCAAGTAAAAACACACTGGCCCACAGCCGCTGTTCGCTGCGGATACGGTCGAGCTGAAAGCACAGCAGGGCCTGTATATCGCTGCAAATATCACCAGTTGTGGATAACTGTGGCGGTGGCTGGGTATAACTGCGTAGCGCCTCGACATGCTGGATAATCTGCTGGTGGATTACCCAGGCCAGCAAATCTTCTTTCTGGGCAAAGTATTCATAAAAGGTGCCCAGACCGACCCCGGCCAGTTCGGTAATCTCGCGGATGGTCAGCTGTGCGGGTGACTGCTGCTGCAAAAGCCGAACAACACTGTCCAGCAGGGCCTGCTGGGTCTGTTTGGCCCGGGACTGGCGAGGCTTACGCCGCAGCTGTACAGAGGGGGAGGTCATGACTGAAAACCGAACATGCTGTGGGTGAATATTCTTTATACTGAAAGCCTATCATCATAATCAATCAGGAACGATGAACGATGCAGGCATGGATGACCCATTCTATTCAGAATCAGTTTGATGAACGTCAGGATTATAACCTGTTTGCGAGTGACCGCGTGTTGCAGGAAATCTTGCAGCGCTATGGCAGTCAGGATCAGGCACGTCTTGGCGCACTCGGTCAGCAGGCCGGATCGGCAGAGGCTTATCATTCTGCCCATTTAGCCAATAGCCATACCCCGCAGTTACAGGCCTTTGATGCTCGCGGCCGCCGTCAGGATGTGATCGAGTTCCATCCAGCCTGGCATTACTGGATGGCGCTGAACCGGGAATTTCAGACCCATGCCCATCCCTTTATTGAACCTCAGTCCGCATCTGGCTGGCTCGATTGGGCAGCGCGCTTTTATCTGAGTGGTCAGGTCGAATGTGGCAACCTGTGTCCTGCCTCCATGACCCTGGGCAGTATTCCGCTTATTCAGCGTGAACCTGAACTGTGGCAACAGCTCGGCGATAAACTGCTGTCGAATGAATATGATGCGCGGGATATTCCAATGGCGCAGAAAACATCAATCTGGCTGGGCATGGGCATGACTGAAAAGCAGGGCGGCTCCGATGTACGCGCCAATGAAACCATCGCCACTCCGGTGGGGGCAGCGGGTCGTGGCCAGCCCTATCTGCTGACCGGGCATAAATGGTTTTTCTCGGCGCCGATGTGCGATGCGCATTTGGTGGTGGCTAAAACCAAACAGGATGGCTTGGCCTGCTTCTTTGTCCCGCGCTGGCTGGAAGATGGTCGCAAGAACACGATTCATATCCAGCGTCTAAAAGACAAGGTCGGTAATCGCAGCAATTCCAGCTCGGAAGTCGAGTTTCATGAGGCCTGGGGCATCATGATTGGCGAAGCTGGCCGTGGTATTCCCACCATTATTGAAATGGCCAATTATACCCGCCTGACCTGTGTGGTCGGCAGCAGTGCCATGTTGCGCCAGGCGCTGGTGCAATGTATTGCCTATACCCGGCAACGCAAAGCCTTTGGCAAGCCGCTGGCTGAACAGCCGCTGATGCAGGCGGTGCTGGCTGATCTGGCACTGGAAACCGAAGCCGCGGTGCAGCTGGGCTTTTATCTGGCGCAGTGCTATCAGTTGGATACGCCGCTGGCGCAGGCCTGGAAGCGGATTATGACCCCGGCTGCCAAGTTCTGGGTGTGTAAGCGTACTGTCGAGCTGAGCGGCGAAATGATGGAGGTCTTTGGCGGCAATGGCTATGTCGACACTGGCATCATGGCGCGTATTTTTAAAGAAGCTCCGGTGAATAGTATCTGGGAAGGGTCGGGCAATGTCATGTGTCTGGATGTGCTACGCGCGATACAGCGTGATCCGGCCTCCATGCAGGTCCTGTTGCAGTCGCTGGCCGACGGTGTGCAACAGCAGCCGCTGTTACAGCAGGAATTACAGGCGCTGATGCAGCTGTTCCAGCAGACAGACCCACAAGCCTTGCAGTTTATGGCACGTACGCTGGTAAGCCGTTTGGTGCTGCTGGCACAGGCGGTCATCTTAAACCAGCATGCACCTGATTTTGTGGCACAGGCCTTTATCCAGAGCCGTTATCAGACCCTGCATGGTCAGGTGGTGGGCATGTTAGACCCGGCCCAGGTCGATGTTGCCCGGCTGTTAGAACGTGCGCTGGCGGTTTAAACATCACGCGTGATAGAGCGTATCCTGATAGAAAAATTCCCCGCTTGACTTCAGCCAAGCGGGGAAATCGGACTGGATGCATGGCGGTCTGCAGTTGCGCAGCCGTGTGATCCCGGCATCAGTCTCACGCTAACGATCAAACGAGTTTGGCTTAATGCGCCGGTTCGTCTGCTTTAACCCCTTTCTGGTACAGGGTGTAGATATAAACCGGAATATTCAGGTCTTCTAAATGCTTGTAAATTAGCGGGCGGACTTCTTCCCAATCCAGACCGCCGACACCGGTAGCCAGACGTGGCAGCGCCAAACTTTCAATATTCTCGGCTTCAACCAGCTGTTTCAGGTTTTTCAGGGTGCGGTTGACGTATTCTGTCGATGCTTTACCCGGCTTAGAACCGTTGTCATAGGCTGCTTCCTGAGTCATCAGGTTAATGATGCGCTGACCTTCGGCATTGACCCAGGTCCACTGCTCACCCGCTTTAGGATGGTAAATATGGCAATAGTTCCGGAAGTCTTTATACAGCGCTGGCCAGTGTTCGCGCAGACTTAAAGCCAGTCCGGTGGCAAAGTTATCATTTGGGGCAACACCGTGGGCAATGGCACGAGCCTGGCTTAATAAAATATCTCCAGAAACTTCATAAATCATGCTGTGAACTCCTGTTTTGGAAGAGGCTGTTTGAATTGATCTTCTAGCTTCATCTTAGCCTATCAGGAAGTTTTTTCTAGCGTGCTATATAACTGCTAAGTCTTTGCAAAATAATAAAAAATATAAGATTTTGTGGTATAATTATAGGGGCAGAGCAGCTGAATCTACTTTCATTTTTTGACTGAAGAATGTTCAGAAAAACACTGCAAAATTTTTCTATACCGTTTCTTTTATTGTTACATGACTGTCGCAAAATTGCTGCTGAATTGTCCAAAAAAATGTATGATTGACTCCCCATTCCAAAGGGATGTCGACGGGAAGCAAAACGCAGTTTTAAGGCTAAAATGCGCTTGAATTTTGCGCAAATGTACCCATCAATACAGCGCAGGAACACCTGCATTCAAATCATGAACCGGAAGGATAAAGTGATGGCAAAGAAAAAACAGCCAGAAGTGATTCAGCATAACTTCGTGGCCAAATATATGCATGAGGTCAACAAGAGCCAGGTTTTTGTCGACCGGAAAAAGAATGCCAAACGCGGCTATAGCAAACACAAACAAGGGCGATATTCTGATGATTATCGCCCTTATTCATTCTGTCTGATTTAAATCAAAATATGGCTTAAGCGCCAACAATCCGGGTAGAGGCCTTGACCATATCGCCCAGACCATGGGTTTTAAAATAATATTCCATCCAGCTTTTCACCATCAGCGAATTATTCATTTTCAGCACCCGTTCCAGCTGCTCCTGTGCTTCGCTCATCGGCACATGGCAAATCGCTTTACGCACGCGCAGAATGTTACTCGAACTCATCGACAGGGTATTAAAGCCCATCGCCATCAACAGCACCGCAGATAGCGGATCACCGGCCATTTCACCACAAATGCTGACCGGTTTATCGTACTTGTGACATTCCTTGACCAGACGGGTCAGTGCGCGTAGCACTGATGGATGGAAATGCGAATAGACGTTGGCCACGCGTGGATTGTTACGGTCCACTGCCAGCAGATACTGGGTCAGGTCATTGGAGCCGACCGAGAAGAAATCGACCAGTTCGGCGAATTCATCAATCTGTAGCAGCACGCTTGGCACTTCTACCATAATCCCGATACGCGGCTTATTGATCTTGACCTGTTCTTCTTCCTGTACCGCATGCCAGTCACGATCTAGCAGATACAGTGCTTCTTCGACTTCATTGACGCTGGTGACCATTGGCAGCAGGATGTGCAGGTTGTTCAAGCCAATGCTGGCTTTCAGCATGGCGCGAATTTGCGAAGAAAAAATTTCCGGATGATCGAGGGTGAAGCGAATCCCGCGCCAGCCCAGTGCTGAGTTTTCTTCTTCAATCGAGAAATACGGCAGGTCTTTGTCTGCGCCAATATCCAAGGTGCGCATTACCACCGGTTTGTTGGCAAAGTGGCTTAGCTGCTGGCGGTAAATGGCACGCTGTTCTTCTTCGCCCGGGAAACGGTCCCGCAGCATAAACGGAATTTCAGAGCGGTATAGGCCGACCCCTTTGGCACCACGTTGTACCCCGCGTACCACATCAATCATCAGACCGGTATTGACATACAGTTTGACCGTCACGCCGTCTGGGGTAACGGCGTCCTTGGTTTCATACTGTTTCAGGTCTTTGGCAATCAGTTCTTCTTCTTTCTGAATTTCTTTATAGCGGGTGCGTAAACGCCGTGGCGGATTAATAAACACCCGGCCCTGATGCGCATCGACAATCATTTCTACGTCATCGAGGGTGTTGATCGGCAGTTCAGTCACCCCGACCACGGTTGGAATACCCAGTGCGCGCGCGACAATCACCATATGTGAGTTCATGGCGCCTTCGGTGGTGACAATTGCGGCAATTTTATCGACCGGTAATTCCACCAGTGCCGCGGTCGAGATTTCTTCACCAATCAGAATACTTTCATCGGTCAGTTCACGATGGCTGGCATCGGCTTCCTGCAAATAGGCCAGAATACGCCGGCCGAGATCTTTTAAGTCGGAAACCCGTTCACGCAGGTAGTCATCTTCCATCTGGGCAAACTGGGCAATGTGGTTGTCAATGACAATCCGCACCGCACCTTGTGCCCAATTACCATCCCGAATCAGTTCTTTAATTTCCGCCGGCAGGGCATTTTCATCGAGCATACGCAGGAACACGCTAAACAGCGCGCGTTCTTCGGCCATCAGCGCATCCTGCATTTTGTCATCCAGCGCCTGAATTTCCTGACGCACGGCATCCAGCGCAGTGTCGAGCAGTTTCAGTTCTTCGCTGATGTCATCGGCTTCACGGTCGGGTACCGCGGCCAAATCTGCTGGTGGATAGAGAATGACCGCGCGGCCAAGCGCAATCCCGCCCGAGCCGGAAACGCCCTGGAAGGTTTTGTAGGCCGGCAGATTGCTGGGTTTACGAAAGACATCAATATTGCCAACGGCATGCGCATGCGCAATCACGCCAGAGAGCTGGGCGCAGAGCGTGACCAGAAAGGATTCAGCCGCTTCGCTAAAGTCCTGACATTCCTTGTTCTGCACCACCAGTACGCCCATGACCTTACGACGGTACATGACCGGCACGCCGAGGAAGGAATTATAAATTTCTTCGCCGGTTTCCGGTAAATACAGGAAGCGTTCATGTTTCGGTGCATCGTCCAGGTTGACGATTTCTTCACGCTGGCCGACCAGCCCCACCAGACCTTCACCGGTATGCAGAGACACATGGCCGACCGCTTCAGGATTCAAGCCCTTAGAGGCCATCAGCAGATAACGCTGGTTGCGCTCGTCAAGCAGGTAAATGGAGCAGACATCGACATGCATAGCTTCAGCAACCTGATTGACCATAATGTCGAGCGATTCATGCAAACTGGTGGACGCATTAATTTCCTGCACAATGCGTCTTAGGGTATCCAGTTGCATATTCGACATAAAGTCTGCTCCAAATCAGCGTTCCAGTTCTGTTCTCTTTATAGCAAGAGTCGTTTAAAAAATCTGCATGATCATACAGCTTTTTTCAGGCTTTCTTAGATGGCAATTGATGACATAATTCCACCATCGCCTTGCGGTACACATCGCGTTTGAAATTCACGACCTGACCCAGTGGGTACCAGTAACTGACCCACTGCCATTGATCAAACTCGGGCGGATCGGACAGGTTGAGCTGAATCAACTGGGCCGAGGCCGTGAGTTTGAGTAAAAACCATTTCTGTTTTTGACCAATACATACCGGATCGGAATCGGGCCGGATGTAACGGTGCGGCAAACGGTAACGCAGCCAACCTTTCGTTTGTGCGATAATTTGAACGTGTTCGGGCAGTAAGCCAACTTCTTCTCTCAGCTCACGATAAAGTGCCTGCTCAGGGGTTTCTCCATGCTGGATACCTCCTTGTGGAAATTGCCATGCATTGTGTCCAATGCGTTTTGCCCATAAAACCTGTCCAAAGTCGTTTGCCAAAATGATCCCGACATTGGGTCGGAAACCTTCTGAGTCGATCATTTGGCTACCTAAATATTCTGTAAATTATGCCTTTGCTTCCGGGGATTTTTATTTCTGTATCCAACACGAAAAAAAGCAAAGTTTAAAAATGTTAAAATTGCTATGATCTTAACGAATTTCTATCGACTAGCGGAGATAGATTTACAAATTTTTTCTTAAATTTCAGTTTTTACGAGTATTTTCATGAAATTGGCGCTATTTGATCTCGATCACACCTTGTTAAATACAGATTCGGATCATTCCTGGGGTGAGTTTTTAGTCAATGAAGGTCTGGTCGATCCGGTTCATCACCGCGCCATGAATGACAAATTTTATGAAGATTACAAAGCTGGCCAGCTTGACCCGATTGCCTATAACGAATTTGTATTCGAATTTCTGACCCAGCACGAGTCACACTACCTGACCGAACTGCATGAGTTGTTTATGCAAAAAGTGATTCGTCCACAAATGCGCCCGGAAGGTTTTAAGGCGATTCAGCGTCATCGTGAGGCCGGACATGCCCTGGTCGGTATTACCGCGACTTCGGATTTTATTACTGCACCAATTTTCCGTGAATTTGGCATTAGCGAAATCATTGCCACCAATGCGGAAGTGGTCGATGGCAAATATACCGGTAAAGTGATCAATACCGCCTGTTATCAGCAGGGCAAACTGGTACGTCTGGAACAGTGGCTGGCCGGACGTGAGGTGACCGAATCCTGGGCCTATTCAGATTCAATTAATGACCGTTTCTTGCTGGAATATGCAGACCACGCTATTGCGGTGAATCCGGATGATCGTTTGCGAGCCTTGGCGGTTGAGCAGGGCTGGGAGATTCAGGACTGGTCGATTGCTGCCGAATAAAAGCGCAGTTCATCTACACCAAGATCAGCAGACAGGGCCGCTATAACTGGCCCTGTTTTTTGTCTGAGCTGGTTGTCATCTATCTTGCAAATTTATGAAAAGGTGAAATTTTTTTAACAACACTAGGATTTGCAGTTTTATATGCTATGGTGAAGACAAGAACAACAACAGGGAGATTCACGCATGCGCCAAACCCGACCAAGAATGACCAATCTGTTTGAACAACTGGGCCTGGACTCCAGCGAACAGGCGATTCAAGATTTTATCGGCCAGCATCAACTGGCGGCGGAAATTCATATTATGGATGCAGAATTCTGGAGTGATGGTCAACGTCAGTTTTTAGCTGAAAAAATTGCCTCGGATGGGGAGTGGGCCATTACGGTCGACCAGCTGAATGAAGCGCTGCATGAAGACTCTGTGCCTCGCCGTTAAATCGTTCGTTCAAATCTCCAGATCATCAGGCCAAATCCGGAATTTGGCCTGATCCCTCACTTTCTTTTCTATCCATTTAGGCAATCCGTTCCCAGAAGCTGACCTGCGCATAGGTATGCTGAAACTTGCGCTGGGTTTCCCGAATCACAAAGGGGATGTCTTGCGGTTCGGTTATTAAACGGAAATGCGGCTCTAGCAAGGCTTTTAAGCCATCCAGACTGCTCCAGTTTTCGCCATCTTTTTTAAAGCCACCCAGCCATTCACTGCGGACAGTGTGTTCTTCCATCCAGGTATAGGGTGAGCTGAGCATCAGAATGCCGCCCATATTCAGCCGTGTATGAATCTGGCTTAAAAACTGCGCCGGATGATGCAGCCGGTCAATTAAGTTGGCTGCCAGAATAAAATCATAGCCTCTGAAAATCGCTTTAAGATTACAGGCATCACCCTGGTAAAACTGGACTTTGTCCCGGACCTCCGCAAGTCCAAGCTGGGCTAAATCACAGGCATGATAATCCACCAGTTCACCTTCGGTGCAGATGCTGTAATGCAGGGTTTCGCCCTGTGCCAGTTTGACGCCGTTCTGGATAAAGCGCGCTGAAAAATCAATCCCGACCACTTCATCAAAATAACGGGCCAGTTCAAAGCTGGCGCGGCCGGTAGCACAGCCAATATCCAGTGCTTTACGTCGTGGTCTGTCGGCCAGCTGGGTCAGGGCCAGTTGCACCAGTGTCTGGGCAAAATTGGCCACGCCAAAATATTCACGGCCATACTGAAATTCCAGATATTCAGACACCAGTCGGTCGGTTTCATATTGTGAGTGAATCGCCGGCGGCTCCTGATCAGAAACCACATAGCGGAAACCGGCATGCTGGAAAAAATGCCGGCGAAAGGCATAGCGTGAGGCCAGCTCGGCTTCATTGCCGGCAGAAATCCAGGAGCCGCCTTTGAGCAGATTATGCCGGCCATCAAAGGTTGGGGTGCTGAAATCATCATAAATCGGATGCACCACAAAACCGGGAAATGGATAAATCGGGGTTTCGGTCCATTGCCAGACATTGCCGCGCAGGTCATAAAAATCGCCATGCGGGAAGGTATTGACCGGACAGGAGGAAGCACCATAGGCCAGCGCCAGATTGGCAGGTGCAGACGGCTCATTTACGCCAGCCAGCTGTACCAGCCGATACCATTCCTCTTCGGTGGGCAGTCGTACTGGCTGACCAGTTTGCTTCGCTTTCCAGTGGCAAAAGGCTTTGGCCTCATGATAATTTACCTCCGCCGGCCAGTCCCACGGCATTGGTACTTCTTCGGTCAGCAGCCGGAGTGACCAGTCCGGCCCGTGTTTACGCCAGAAGGTCGGATATTTGGCCTGGGCAAAGCTGCGCCATTGCCAGCCTTCATCTTCCCAATAGTTTGCGTTCTGATAGCCGGCATCTTCAACAAAGGCCAGAAATTCCTGATTGCTGACCAGATAGCGGCTGGCCGCAAACGCCGCTACCTCTGCCTGATATTGGCCATATTCATTGTCCCAGCCGTAAACCGGGTCGTGCCGCTCCTTACCGAGCTGTACCCGGCCGGCTGCCACTGGAAGCAACGCATTCTCTGGTGCGGTGTTAGTCAGGATATTTGGCCGCCATGGTGGCTGTGTCTGGACATAGTCAAGGGCATGCTGGCGAATCAGCACGGAGGAGGTTTCCAGATGAATCCGCTCGTGTTCAATGCCCATCAGAATCGACCACCACGAATGCTGCCAGTCAATTGGCGTGCTCAGCGGTGCCTTTTCAATAATTTCCAGCACCGTGGCACGCACCTGATCGCGGTAGTGTTTGACCTGCGCGGGTGTCGGCCAGTCATAACGGCTGTCATCCAGGTCATCCCAGCTCATCTCATCCACACCCACCGCAAAGATGGATTCAAAATGTGGATTGATACGCTGTTCAATCAGTTTGCTGAGCAGCAGTTTGTTGATGAAAAATGTCGCGGTATGGCCATAGTAAAAAATCAGCGGATGGCGCAGCGCAATCGGTTTGTGATAAAAGGCCTCATCGCCGTTGAGGCAGCTAAACAATGATTCATAACAGTCAAAGGTTTGCAGAAAATACTGCTTGAGGGTGGCACGTAGCGTATCGGCCTGCATAACATCCAGCCGTGGACTGGGCTGTAAAGGCGGTGCACTGCCGGCTAGGCGCTGCTGGAGCGCCTGGGCTGAACTGAACGAAGGGGAATAGGCAAGCGGGGAAGTGGTCTGGTTCATCACTCTGCTCCTGCATCATTTTTATAAAGATCCTGGTGTCTTGTGCGGGCACCTTGTCTTTTCAAATTACGCCAATTTGGAGCAGCGTGCTGTTTTGTTCAGTAACTGTACAGAAGGATGCGACCGGTCGATGAACCTAGTCCGGCTGCTGCATAAAGTTAACCAGCGCCTGCGCCGCTTTGGACTGTGTGCGTCCCGGATGCCAGACCATGCCCAGCTGGCGGTTCATTTCCAGATTAATATCCAGCTGTTGCAAGTCCTGATTAATCAGGGTTTTCGGTAACACTGACCAGCCCAGTCCAATCGACACCAGCATGCGGATGGATTCCAGCGGGTTATTGCTCATGGTGATCTTCGGCTTCACGCCCTGTTTTTCAAACTCGGCCAGGGTAATCTGGCTGGTATAGGTCTGTGCTGCTGGTAGCAGGCTCGGGAACTGGGTTAAATCTTCCAGTTTCAGTCTTTTCTGCTGGGCCAGCGGATGAAAAGGCGCAGCCACAAACACCAGCGGATCATTCCAGATGGTGACATATTGCAGCCGGTCATCACCTTGCGGCGGCAGGGTTAAAAAGGCCAGTTCCAGATCACCGGCCAGCACCTGTTCATGCGCCTGTTCCGAATCGACAAAATGCACATCTAAGGTGACATCGGGGAAATCTTGGACATAGCGACGCAAATGATCGGGCAGATGATGCAGGCCAATATGATGACTGGTGCCAATTTTCAGGCGACCCTGCACCTGGCCCTGTTCATGGCTTAAAGTATGATGAATATCGCCCAGTTCATTTAGCCAGTTTTTGACTTTGGGTAACAGCGAATGCGCAGCATGGGTTGCCTGCACGCCACGGCCGGCCGACTCAAACAGCTTGACCCCAAAATATTCTTCCAGGCTATGAATCCGTTTGGTGACTGCGGGCTGGGTAATAAACAGCTGATCGGCGGCCAGAGAAATCGAACCGGTTTCCATGACTTTTACAAAAGCTTCAAATGCTGCAAGATTCATCGCAATCACCTATAAAGATTTTTTATGCTTAAAATTATTATTTAGAAATTTTTAGAATTAATCAAAGATTATTTTTCTATAAATTGAAGTTCAACAACCATAACTTGAATATAAATATTTTAAAAACAGTAATTTAAGTTATATTAAAATAAAAAAGATCATCCTGAAGATGATCTTTTGGGAGGAACACCGGGCGAAAAATAGGCTAGGCGGTGATTTCCTCTGTGCCGTCTTGTGCTTTCTTTTCCCACATGCGTTCATGAATAAAATAGGCCACCGCCTGTACTGTTGGTTCCAATAAGCTTAAGGTAATGGCCATCCACAGACTGCCGGTAACGAAATAGCCGACAAGCATGGTCACCGTAATGTGCATCACATAGTAGCTAAAAGTCTTTTTAAACATTCGCTGGTTGTTTGCGACAAAGTTTTGAATATGCGCCATGATGATGTTCCTCGTATCTACAATTCAGTGCTGATAACATCATCATAGTCAGTACGAATTAATTTGTAAAAACGAATATTTTGTAAAATTCAATCGGAAAATTGAATTTTTAATCAGATGTTAATCTGAGCAAAAATCAATTATATTTATTCCATAAAGTTTTTTAACTGATAAAAATGATAAATTAGATTTATGTAATTGTGTGGTTATAATCGAAATTAATGACAGAATTACCCAGTCCAGTGGAGCACATCGACATGGCAGGCGAAACCCAAAAAGCAAAAACATTATATGACAAATTGTGGGATGACCACTTGGTAAAACAGCGTGATGATGGTTCGGCTTTATTGTACATCGACCGTCATTTGTTGCATGAAGTTACCTCTCCACAGGCCTTTGAAGGTTTGCAACTGGCTGGCCGTCAGCCATGGCGTTTAAGTGCCAATATTGCGACTCCGGACCATAATGTACCGACCTCGAAAAAAGAGCGTGAGCAGGGCGTAGCCGGTATTGAAGATGATACTTCGCGTATTCAGGTGCAAACCTTAGACGATAACTGTAAGACTTTTAATATCGTTGAATTTGATATTAACGATATCCGTCAGGGGATTGCTCACGTGGTTGGACCAGAGCAGGGTTTAACCTTGCCGGGAATGACGGTGGTATGTGGCGACTCGCATACCGCGACCCATGGTGCCTTTGGCTGTCTGGCACACGGGATCGGAACTTCAGAAGTTGAGCACGTGTTGGCCACGCAATGTTTAATTCAGAAGAAAATGAAAAACATGCTGGTACGCGTAGATGGTCAGTTGGGTCAGGGCGTGACCCCGAAAGACGTGGTGCTGGCGATTATTGCCAAAATCGGTACAGCAGGTGGTACGGGCCATGCCATTGAATTTGGCGGTCAGGTGTTCCGTGATATGTCGATTGAAGGCCGTATGACCGTGTGTAACATGGCAATTGAAGCCGGTGCACGTGTCGGTATGGTCGCGGTTGATGAAAAAACCATTGAATATGTAAAAGACCGTCCTTATGCACCAAAAGGCGAGCAATGGGATCAGGCTGTGGCGTACTGGAATACCTTGCATTCAGATGCCGATGCGCATTTTGATACTGTCGTGGTATTACAGGGTGAAGAGATTGAGCCGCAAGTGTCTTGGGGTACTTCACCTGAAATGGTCATTCCGGTTTCTCAGGCAGTACCAACTTTGGAACAGGCCAAAGATGAGGTACAGCGCAATGACTGGACCCGTGCTTATCAATATATGGGCTTAACTGCTGGTCAGGCTTTGGCAGATATCCAGCTGGATCGTGTTTTTATTGGTTCATGCACCAACTCGCGTATTGAAGATATCCGTGCTGCGGCAGATGTGATCAAAGGCCGTAAAGTGGCGCCAAGCATTAAACAGGCGATGGTGGTACCGGGTTCTGGTTTGGTCAAACAGCAGGCGGAAGCAGAAGGTTTGGACAAGGTCTTCCTGGAAGCCGGTTTTGAATGGCGTGAACCTGGCTGCTCGATGTGTCTGGCCATGAATGCCGACAAGTTACAGCCAGGCGAGCACTGTGCATCGACCTCAAACCGTAACTTTGAAGGTCGTCAGGGCAATGGTGGTCGTACCCATCTGGTCAGCCCGGCCATGGCAGCAGCAGCGGCAATTGCCGGTCACTTTGTGGATGTTCGTTCATTCTAAGTTTAAGCCCTCATCCCAGGCCGCTCCTTGCTGGAGCGGATGTGAGAGAGACTACGGATTCATTGGAACATAAATATGAAAGCTTATACCGTTGAACAGGGTATCGTTGCACCTTTAGACCGTGCCAATGTCGATACCGATTTAATTATTCCAAAACAGTTCTTGAAATCAATCAAACGTACCGGTTTCGGTGACAACCTGTTTGATGAATTGCGTTATTTAGATGAAGGCTATCCGGGTCAGGACAATTCAACCCGTCCTAAAAACCCAGATTTCGTCTTGAACCAGCCGCGTTATCAGGGCGCCAGCATTTTAATTTCACGTGCCAACTTTGGTTGCGGTTCCAGCCGTGAGCATGCGCCGTGGGCTTTAAGTGAATACGGCTTGCGTACAGTCATTGCCCCAAGTTTTGCGGATATCTTCTTTAATAACTGCTTTAAAAACGGCATGTTACCGGTGATTTTAACCGAAGCACAGGTTGATCAGCTATTTAAGGAATGTGCAGCCAATGAAGGTTATCAGTTAACTATTGACCTTGAAGCACAGGAAGTCCGTACGCCAAACGGTGAAGCATTCAAGTTTGAAGTTGATCCATTCCGTAAGCATTGCCTGTTAAACGGTCTGGATGATATTGGTTTGACCTTGCAAGATGCCGATGATATTCGCGCGTATGAGGAGAAAACCAAAGCCGCGCGTCCGTGGGTGTTTGCGGAAATTCAAGCTTAAGTTATTTCGTAAATAGGCATAGCACGTGCGTCGAACTCTTGTTAACATTCAAGGCATAATAATTTAAATATTCTGCTTTTTGATGAGGTTGGGCTCGGGCTATGTTGAAGGTTTTTCGTCGGCTTGCTGTATTGGGGGGAGTGGCTACGCTGTTAACAGCATGTCAAACCTGGGATACAGCACGTCTAAAACAGGTAAAAGAGACACAGGCATCCCAATCCAATGCACGTATTTATTGTTCAGGTACCGAGCATTGCGAGTTTGAACGCTTGAACCGGGTCATGATCATGGATGCTGAAAGTCAGCGTCTGAGTCGTGAAGCCATCAAGCAGGGACTGGTGCGCTTGCAGGCAGATTCACTACGGCAGCCTAATCCGCTATATCTGTCGGTTCCAGCTAAACAGCATGAAGTGGTGATCCGGTTCTATCCGATTTCCCGTGATCAGGCCGAAACCCTGCACGTCATTCATCAGTTTAAGCCGCGTCAAACGTACACTTTTAAAATGTACCGTGACCGCAGCAAGCATAAAGGCAGTCTGCTGAATGTTTCGGCGCCAGAGCCGCTGTGTGTGGATCTTTTACAAAACCAGAAAATTATTCGACGTTTCTGCAAACCTTATAATGTCTTACATGGACTGGGGGAATTTGTGGAACAGAAAATTTAGTCTCCACAGTCGTTGACTGCTACAGGAAATGGAAAAACTCATGTCAAAACATATTTTGATTCTTGCCGGTGACGGTATTGGCCCAGAAATCGTCACAGCAGCGGAGCAGGTGCTTACGCGTGTTAATGAAAAGTTCAATCTGGGCTTGACGTGGGAACAGGGATTGTTAGGTGGTGCCGCGATTGATGCGCATGGTTCACCTTATCCGGATGTGACGTCTGAACAGGCGAAAAAAGCCGATGCTTTATTGCTCGGTGCAGTTGGTGGTCCAAAATGGGATACGATTGAGCGTTCGATCCGCCCGGAACGTGGCCTGTTAAAATTACGTAGCGAATTAAACCTGTTTGCTAACCTGCGTCCAGCGATTCTGTATCCGCAACTGGCTGATGCGTCTAGCTTAAAGCCGGAAATTGTATCGGGTCTGGATATCCTGATTGTACGTGAACTGACGGGTGGGATTTACTTTGGTCAGCCACGTGGTATTCGCGAGCTGGAAAATGGCGAGAAACAGGGCTTTAACACCGACGTCTATGCTGAATCAGAAATCAAGCGTATTGCCAAAGTGGCTTTTGAAATGGCCAAACTGCGTGGTGGTAAAGTCTGCTCGGTGGACAAAGCCAACGTGCTGGAAGTAACTGAGCTGTGGAAACAGACCGTGACCCAGTTACACGCTGAACAATATCCAGAAATCAACCTGTCACACATGTATGTCGACAATGCGGCAATGCAATTGGTACGTGCACCAAAACAGTTTGACGTACTGGTAACCGGTAACCTGTTTGGTGACATCCTGTCTGATGAAGCAGCAATGCTAACCGGTTCTATAGGTATGTTGCCATCAGCGTCGCTAGATGAAAATGGCAAAGGTATGTATGAGCCATGTCATGGTTCAGCACCAGACATCGCTGGCCAGAACATTGCCAACCCGTTAGCGACCATCTTGTCTGTGGCAATGATGCTGCGTTATACCTTCCGTGAAGAAGCTGCCGCGAAAGCGATTGAAGATGCAGTGGGCAATGTGCTTGATCAAGGTTTACGTACGGCTGACATCATGTCTGAAGGCATGAATAAAGTGGGTACTCAGGAAATGGGTCAGGCTGTGGTTGCGGCATTGGGCTAAGTCTCGACAGCAAATCAAAAAACGCAGCTGCAGGCTGCGTTTTTTTATGGCTATTGAATAGCTAGGTCTAGATTCAGCGCTTAACAGGTGCGACCGGTATAGTGTACAGAGTGGGCAATATTCTGTTCCAGCCGGAACACAATCTGGCAGTGCAGGTTAACATCATAGCTGTTGGCTGGGCCAATGGGCGCTGGAATATGGGCTGGACCGGTGGCCGGGGCATTCGCTACAGGAATCGGAATGCTGATTGGGCGTATAACGGTGTAGGTGAGCGCCTGTGGGCTGATTTGTGGTGAACTGACCTGTTCGTAACCGAGCAGGCTTAAATCGAGCTGCTGGCGAATCTGCTGGCTGGACTGGCCGACAAATTGGGCCAGATAGGCATCACGTTCAGCTCGGGTACTGGACGGCGTGGTTACACAAGCGGAGAGACTGAACGCGAGGAGCGCCAAAGCAACGGAGCGAGAGACAAACATGCGCGATCTCCATTGAATAAAACTTCATTCTAGGCAAGGACAGCCTAAAAATATGTGTATATTCGATAAGCGGCAGATCTTGACGCCATTTTTCGCTATTACGCAGCATCAGCAGCCAATAAAAAAGCCACTGTTGAAGGTGGCTTTTTGCTTGCGCTAAAACTTAGCGTGCACGATAGGTAATACGACCTTTCGTTAAGTCATAAGGCGTCATTTCAACTTTCACGCTGTCGCCAGTTAAAATGCGAATATAGTGCTTGCGCATTTTACCTGAAATATGGGCAATCACCTCGTGACCGTTTTCTAAACGTACACGGAACATAGTATTAGGAAGCGTTTCGGTGACAACGCCTTCGAACTCGATGAGTTCCTCTTTATTGGCCATAGCCTACCTGATGATCAAATTGGAAAGGCGCAAATTATAGTCAATTTTTTTGAAAAAATCAAGGTGAAACCCGCCGCAGATGAATCATCTGTCAGTAAAATAAGCGAACAAAACATTTAAATTTTTTCTACAAAAAAACGTGGTGGATGGTTGTCAGTTTGGTCAATCACAGTTAATCTAAAATCAATCTTTTTAAGTATAAATGAAGAACATACAAGGAAGGTCTTTGCGTGGGTCAGCTAACTGATGCATCGGTTGTATTGCGATTAGGCTACCAAGCGATTCGTCGTGCCGGTTTGCCAACCGAAGAAATATTAACAAAAGCAGGTGTCGCACTTAATCAGGTTGAGGCCAATGATCGTACGCCTTTGGGCGCGCAGTATGCGTTTTGGGTGGCGGCGGAAGAAGTCAGCCGTGACCCGGATATTGGTTTGCATCTGGGTGAATATTTGCCGCTCTATCGTGGTCAGGTGATTGAGCATCTGTTTATTTCTTCGGAAAATTTTGGTGAAGGTTTAAAACGGGCATTGGCCTATCAGCGTTTAATCAGTGATGCCTTTGATGCCAAACTGGTGATTGAAGATGACCGCTGTTATTTAACCAATGGTCAACAGCCGTGGGCTGACAATATTGTCAATCGTCACTTTTCTGAATGTGCCATGTCGGGCATTTTGCGTTTCTTCAAGTTTATTACCGAAGGCAAATTCCAGCCGCTGTATATCGACTTTAATTTCCAGCAGGGCGCTGCCGATGATGAATATTTCCGGGTCTATGAGTGCCCGGTCAGTCTGGGGCAGAATGAAACACGACTGTATTTCGATCCCTCTATTTTAGAATATCCGCTGTGGCAGGCCGAGCCGGAGCTGTTGCAGTTACATGAGCAGCTGGCGCTGGAGAAGCTGCAGGAACTGGCGCGTTATGATCTGGTCGGTGAAGTACGCCGGGCGATTGGGTCGACCCTAGAAAGTGGGGAAACCACATTGGAAACCGTGGCAGCGCAGCTGAATATCACGCCGCGTCGTTTACGCACCCAGCTGAGTGAGGCCAATACCAGTTTCCAGCAGATTCTCTCGGATTATCGTTGCCGTCTGGCTAAAAAACTGCTGGCCAATACCAATGAAAGCGTGGAGCGGATTGTGTATCTGACCGGATTTTCTGAACCGAGCACCTTTTACCGGGCTTTTAAACGCTGGACCAATGAAACACCGGTCGAGTACCGGAAACGTAAACAGCGTTAAGCATCTCCGCAGTCCCCCTTGATTAAAGGGGGATTTTTTTAGAGTTGCCGCTTGATGCAAGGGTGACTTTCGTTTTTAAAGCTTGGAGTGGCAAGAATGAAACCACTCCCTGAGTAAAAGGGGGGCGGAATACAATTATTCCGGCATATTCAGCCAATGCGGACCTAAAGACACTTGAGGCAAGTCAAACTGCTCTGGATAGTGCGCCTGGATAAAGTACAGGCCATCGGGTGGGGCGGTAATGCCAGCCGCTTTACGATCCTGTGCGGCAAAAATTGTATCAATATGGTCAATATCATACATACCTTGGCCAATTTCCAGCAGACAGCCCATGATATTCCGCACCATATGATGCAGGAAACCATCGGCCTGAATATCGAGCACCAAATAATGCCCATGACGGATCAGGCGGCAATGGCTGACGGTACGGACCGGCTGATTGGACTGACAGGCTGCGGCACGAAAACTTTCAAAATTATGCGTGCCTTCAAACTTTTGCGCGGCAGCAATCATCTTGTCGACATCCAGCGCATAGTAGGCATGGGTGACCTGTTTATGCAGCAGGGCCGGGCGCTGTGGATGGTTATAGACCACATAACGGTAGCGGCGGGCACAGGCCTTAAAGCGGGCATGAAAATCCATGTCCATAGCCTTAATCCACTGAATGGCAATGTCTTTGGGTAGCTGGCTATTGGCTCCCATCAGCCAGCCGCGTTCAGGGCGAATGGCTGCCGTGTCGAAATGTGCCACCATATTGGTGGCATGCACGCCGGCATCGGTACGGCCAGCGCCATGCAGGATAATCGGTTCATCGGCAATTTTGGAGAGGACCTTTTCCAGCGTTTCCTGCACGCTCGGGACGCCTGGTTGCTGGGTTTGCCAGCCCCGGTAGCGAATACCACAAAATTCAATCCCGACCGCAAAACGTTGCATATTCACCTCAAATTGGCCTTAGTCATACCAATGCTGTTGCCATTGTTCTCTGCGCGGGTATTGTAAATACATTTTTAATGCTTTTGCATACAGATCTGCATGTCCAAAGCCATCATTGACTAAAATTTTACTGTTCTGGATCCAGCTGCTGATCGCATAACGCTGATCCAATGGGCCAAATGGCACTTGGGTGGTCAGAATCACGGCACAATCTTGCGCCTGTATGGACTGCAGCAACGTCAGGAGTGTTTCATTTACAGCCAGATTACCAGTACCAAAGCCTTGTAAAATCAGGCAATGCGGTGGCTGCTGGGCGATCAGTTTCAAATTGGCGAGCTGCTGCTCTAAACCAATCGGCTGCATCATCACACTCATGCAGTTGAAGTGTTGTGCTTTGTCCAGATCTGCAGCCTGTACCAAGTAGGCGGCTTGTTCTTTTTGATGTAAAGCACTGCTGGCGGCCTGACCCTGAAAAGCATCTAATTCAGTGGTGTGGCATTTTAAGGCGCTGCGACCATGGAAACATTGATGATGAAACGCCAGATACACGCCAACCGGCAATTGCAGCACCGATTCCAGGGCGAAATTCAGGTTATCCAGCGCATCGCTGAAGTCACGGGTGTTCTGTCCATCTATGGTCAGCAGTGGATACTGGCTGCCAGTCAGCACTACATGTGCAGACTGCGCGATAAAGTGTGCCAGCACGGCACAGGCATAGCTTAAAGTATCGGTGCCATGAATGACGACAAAATGCTGAAACTGTTGTAACTGCAGCTGCTGGATAAACTGCACCAGACGTAACCAGTCGGTCGCGGTACAGCGGCTGCTGTCCTGAATCACCGGCGCCACAAAACATTCTACCGATAGATGCAGCGGTAGCACATGACGCAGCTGGGGAAGAAACTGCTTTGCAGGCATGGGGCTGAGTGGCTCGCCGACACAGCCAAAGGTACCGCCCATATAAATTAATGCAATTTTTTTCATCATAAAAAAAGCAGCCAAGGATGACTGCTTTATCTTAGTGAGATTTGCTTCAAGAAGCTATTTGATTGAGTAACTGCGTGGCGTGTTGCTGCTGCGCTGCAGAATAGTTTGCTTCTTTTTCTGCCAGCAGGGCACGGGCCGCATCATAGGCACCCAGCTCAATATATTGCTGAGCTAGCTCCAGATTCAGCTGGATTTCATTGACTTCGGCCAGTTCAGGGAAGGACTGAATCAGCGGATCATGCGGATCAACCGCGGTTGCCGCCACCGCAGCAATAGCGGGCTCTTCAACCATTGGTGCTTCAGGTGCTGCTGGTGTCGCTTCAATGGTTGGTGCGCTATCTAAGTCAAACTGGAATAGCGGTGCAGTGTCTGCTGGTGCGGTAACTGCAGGCTCTACCGGCTGTTCAGCCACCGGTGTAGGACTGATCGAGAAGTCAAAACTAAAGTCTGATTTTTCTTCCGCAGGTGGGGTGGTGACGGCCGGTGTGGTCGCAGGTGTGGCTTCAGTTGCGGTCTTTTCCAGCTCAAACGAGAAATCCAGTGCCTGAGGTTCTTGTGCAGCCGGAGTCACTGGCTCAACCGGTGTTACCGGTGCAGCCACTTGGGTGCTGTCAGCCGAGTCAAAAGACAGATTAAATTCAAGAGGTTGAACCTCTTCTGCTTTTGCTGGCGCAGGGGTGTTAACAGGCGCAGCCGAGGTACTTGGGGTAAATTCCAGATCTGGTACCGGAGCACTTTCGGTTTTTGCGACTGGCGTTTCGGTTTTGAGTGACTGTTGTAACTGGTCAAATGACGTGCTGGCTGTGCTTGAACTGCTGGATTGAATCAGTGCATCAAAATCCGCAGGGGGTTGTGTTTTTGCGCTAACTGGTGTTTCAGAAAATGCTGCAGTAGTTGGCGCTGCAGAGGCCGGTGTTTCTGCTTTGGTTTGAGAAGCTTTCTGTGCTTCGATTTTAGCTTCAGCCTGAGCCAGAATATCTTCCAATCCCAGATTCTTCAGATGATCCAGCAATTGGCGGGTGGCAAATTCATCTTTTTGGGTCAGATGCACGTCCAGTAATAGCAGATACAGTTCATGCAACGACGGGTCACGTTTCAGCGCCTGATTAATCTGCGCTTCGGCCGAGAAAAAGTTACGGTCACGAATCTGGGTCTCAATGGTCTGGCGTAAATCTGCCGGAAGTGGTGTGCTTCCTTGTGGTTCGGCAACAGGCTCGGCCACTATAGTGCTTTTAAGCGTAGTTTTCTTCGTAGTGGTGCTTTTTTTGGCCTTGGTTTTACTGGCTGCAGCCGGTTTTTTTGCTGCTGGTTCGGATTCTTTATTGGCTTCACGCTTTTTTAACACCAGCGCGATGACCAGTAACAAAATAAATGGAATCACATAAATCAGCATGTTGCTACCCCTTAGGCAGAGAGGGATAAACCATCTCTCCTGAAAAAAATCATGTTGAGTAATACGTTAGAGTTTTGGCTTATTTTCGGCTTGTTGCTTTTTCAACTGTTGTTGCAATTCAGCAAGACGCGCATTGAGTAATTGAATTCTTTGATCCTTCTGACTTAATGCCAATTCTAACTGTGTTACGTTTCTCTGTAATTTAACGGTTTTCTCACGCGCTGTCATAACTTTTAGTGACAACTCTTCTGAGGTTTGCGCGCTTTGTGTGTTCTTTTTGGCAGAACCTTGGGCAGAATCTTGCTGATTTTCTGCCACCAGGCTCATTTCGGCCTGACTGATCCGGTATTTGGCCTTGCCAGACTGGCGTGAAGGCTGAGTTGCTGGGATCGGCACGGTCTTTTTCGCGGCTTTTTGCCCGCTGCTGACGGCCTGTAAATTCAAGGTGGCACCGCGGCGTAAACGGTTGGCATCGCCCTGAATAAAGGCATGTTCATTATGGGCTTTAATCTGTTGCATCACTTCGCCGACCGGCTGCTGGTTCTCTGCGGCGATACGTGAGGCAATGGCCCATAGCGATTCATTGGATTGCACCACATGCCGTGCTGTGGTTGATGCTGGCGCAGATGGAGCTGGCGCTTTGGGTGCTGTAACCGGTGCCGGCTTTGCCGGTGCTTGCTGTTGCTGCGCTTTTAACTGCTCGGCATATTTCTTGACCAGTGGATCTGCTGAAACCGAGGCAGATGTATTTACGGCAGCTGTGTTGCCCGCGTTATTTGTAGAGGCCGGTTGAGCTGATGTCGCCGGAGTTGATGGCGTAACCGCTGACACAGGGCTTGCAGCCGGCTGTGCTGCTGCGCTGACAGCTGGTGTGGTTGATGGACTTAAAGCCGGTGGCGGGCTGGCTTGAATCGCTAGGGGTGCTTCTACACTGCGCGTGGTGCTGGCAGATGCCGTGGCTGTGGTATAGGCGGTACTGGTCGGCAAGTTTAAGGCAATGTCCCGTTCATTCACGACCATGACCGGTGTTAGTGGCTGCTCTTTCGGTTGCAACTGCGCGCGTTGTTCTGCCAGGGTACTGCGTTTTAGTGAGGTTTTAATATGCTGTAAACGCGTGGCCGAGCCTTCACGAATTTTGACCACAATATTCAGTTCGGTATCGGTCAGTGGCCGAGAAGAGGTAATGGTAATCACCCCGTTGCCGGCACCATCACGTCGGGTAAAGAAATTTAAATGACCCGGTGGACGATGGCTGGCACCAATGGCCATCAAGTCTTCTGCCGAGGCCAGACTGACTTCAATTGGCGCATTGACATTGGACTGACGGAAGTTCATTTCAGCATACAGCAATTCCCCAGGTGCTGACTGAATCTGAACAGGATCGACATTAATCGCATGAATATGTTGTGAGGCAAGAATAGCTAAAATCGCGATCTTTAATTTGTTATATACGGTCATCTTAATCGTTAGCTCGGTCATTTATCGCATAGCGAAAAGAATAGATTAGCGAGTTGTAAGTCGATTGTAAAATATTTACAGGCTAGTTACATAAAAAGCCGATCTTTTCAGATCGGCTTTTTGTAATTTACTTTTGCTTAAAAGGCTTACGCGTTTTTGTAGTCAATTAAGATGCGTAGCATACGGCGTAACGGTTCTGCCGCACCCCACAGTAACTGGTCACCGACGGTGAACGCGCCCAGGTATTCTTTACCCATGTTCAGCTTGCGTAAACGGCCCACAGGAACAGTTAAGGTACCGGTTACTGCAACAGGGGTTAAATCTGTCATAGAGGCTTCACGGGTATTTGGTACCACTTTCGACCAGTCATTGGCACTGGCGATGATATCTTCGATTTCATCCAGAGGTACATCTTTACGCAGTTTCAGGGTAAGGGCCTGAGAGTGACAACGCATGGCACCAATACGGACACAGTGACCATCAATTGGTACGATTTGCTGGTTGCCTAAAATCTTGTTGGTTTCAGACTGACCTTTCCATTCTTCTTTCGACTGGCCATTTTCCAGCTGTTTGTCGATATATGGAATTAAAGAACCGGCAAGCGGTACACCGAAGTTGGCTGACGGGAAACCTTCGCCACGTTGCAGTTCAGCAATTTTAGAGTCGATGTCCAGAATTGGAGAGCGTGGGTCATCCAGCAGTTCTTTGGTGTTGTTATACAGGTAGCCCATACCGGTGATCAGTTCACGCATGTTTTGTGCGCCTGCACCCGAAGCTGCCTGATACGTCATCGAGGTTGCCCATTCTACCAGATTGTTCTGGAACAGACCGCCTAAGCCCATCAACATGAGTGAAACCGTACAGTTACCGCCAACAAATGTTTTGGTGCCTTTCACCAGACCGTCTTTAATCACGTTCATGTTCACCGGATCAAGTACGATAATTGCTTCATCATCCATACGCAGGGTAGATGCTGCATCAATCCAGTAACCGTTCCAGCCTTCGGCTTTCAGTTTCGGGAACACGTCTGAGGTATAGTCGCCACCTTGACAGGTAATAATGACATCCATTTGCTTCAGACTGTTAATGTCCGTTGCATCCATAAGTGCTGGGGCAGTTTTACCGCCAAACGCTGGTGCTTCACCACCGGCATTACTGGTAGAGAAATAAAATGGCTCAAAATGAGCAAAATCATTCTCTTCAACCATACGTTGCATAAGGACGGAACCTACCATCCCGCGCCAACCGACCAGACCTACTTTCATGTCACTTTGCCTCGGTGCGTAAAAAAACAAAAAGGAGTATGAGTGTATCAAAAGGGGACACAACTGCAAGCTCTACATAATCAAAACATCATTATTATTGAGTGAAATAACTTGTTTGTGTTACATACAAAATTGATAACGTTAGATTTCTATTTAAAAAAAACGAGAAAAATGAACTTTCTAAGTAGGTGCATATGATTTGGGTGGAAATGCTGGCCATTTTCGTCATCTGGATCAGCTTCTGGTCGCTGATTCCGCGGGATGAATGGTGGTTTCGAGGTGCCGATTTTCCCAGATTACAGGTTCTGGTGCTGGGGATTGTGGCCTTTGTGCTGATGCTGCTGTGGAATGCGGCCTGGGATACGCCGCGCTATGTGATTTTAACCGGTCTGATTGCCGCCCTGGCGTACCAGCTGAAAATGGTGCTGCCTTATACCTTTATCTGGAAAAAGCAGGTTAAAAAGGTTAAGCCGGAGCAGCTGAACCCTGATCAGCAAATTTCGTTAATGGTTTCCAATGTATTGACCACTAACCAGAAATATCACCTGCTCATTGCTGAAATCCGGAAATACCAGCCCGATTTGGTACTGACACTGGAAACCGATACGGTCTGGCAGCAGCAGCTGGCAGTGATTGAGCCGGATTATCCTTATCGCGTGCCGGTGCCGCTGGACAATTTATATGGCATGCATCTCTATAGCCGCCTGCCCTTAAAAGAAACCGAAGTGAAATTTATCCTTAGTGATGAAATTCCGTCAATTCACACCACAGTGATCCTGCGTTCAGGCCAGCCGGTGCAGCTGTATTGTCTGCATCCGAAACCGCCGAGTCCGACTGAAGCCAAAGATTCGACCCTGCGTGATGCCGAGCTATTAATTGTTGGCGATCAGATTAAAGATCTGGATGAAAGCTGTATTGTGATGGGCGACCTGAATGATGTGGCCTGGTCACGCACCACACGTCTGTTTCAGCGCATCAGTGGCCTGCTGGACCCGCGCGTCGGCCGGCATTATGTCAATACCTTCCATGCCGATTATCCCTTATTGCGCTGGTCGCTGGACCATGTGTTTCACAGTACCGATTTTGCCCTGGTGGAGATGAAGCGGCTGCCACATATGGGCTCAGATCATTTTCCGGTCTATGTGGTATTACAGACCAGTCGGGTGTTTGAGCACATTCAGGAAGAGCTGGAACAGACTGAAGCCGATGAAGAGGAAGCGCAGGAGGCAATTCAGGAAGGCATTGAAAAAGCCGAGCGGGAAGAAAAAATCGTGACCGATGATTTGGCTCAGGATTATAAGCAGGGTAGCAAGACGCCATGAAATTTGAGGAAAAGTGTAGGAAATGGCTTACACAGATTTAGGCCGATGGCCAATAGCTGAAACCGGGCAAGCTGCGTATTCTAAGCATATCGGCAGATGGAGTTGGGAAAGGAGAGTCCCGTTAAGGAAGTTGAAGCCGGTGGATTGTCATCATGGAGATGATGCAGGAATGGAAAGCCAGAGATAACAACAAAAAAGTTTTGAAAGCACAACCTCATAAGCCCGAGTTTTGCAGGATGCAGAACTCGGGTTTAACTTTATGGGCTGTCGTGTCCTTGTATTTTAATCAGTATATGGTATTTGGCTTGTAGAAAGATTGGCGCTGTATTGCTTAGTACAGCTGCTCATAGCCTTGTGGACGGGTCTTAAAACGGCGATGGAACCACATATATTGAGTCGGCGCGATGCGCAGCTGACGTTCAATAATCAAATTAACACGCGTCGCATCATCGACTTCATCCTCACTTGGTAAACGCTCAACCCGTGGCTCAATCAAGACATGATATTTCGGATTTTTAAGATCACCATGGCGGTAGAAATACAGCGGAATTGCGGCGGCTTTGGTCATTTTCAGTAAACGACGATGCGCAGTCACGGTGGCTGCCGGCACGCCAAAGAATGGCGCCATTACGCCTTGTTTCAGGCCAAAATCCTGATCCGGACTGTACCAGATGGCATGGCCATTTTTCAGGTTACGTACCAGACCACGCATATCATCATGGTCAATCTGATGGGCATAAATGGTGGCCCGGCAGCGGTAAATCAGCATATCTAACAGCGGATTGTTCTGCGGACGATAGACCACATCGGGTTCAAAATACTGGGCACATAAATAGCCGCCGGCATCAAGCAGGGTCGAGTGGGTGCCCAGCAACAAGACGCCTTTGCCTTCCGCTTGCGCCTGCTGAATATATTCCAGACCTTCAATACTGACCCGGCCCTGGAACCATTTCGGGCTATACCAGGCATTTAGGGTTTCAAATACGCCAATCATCTGGTCAACAAAAACCTGGCGCGCGTTGTCCTGCACCTCTTGCGCAGACCATTCTGGAAAGCAAAGCTCCAGATTGCGGACAGTGGTTTTACGGCGTGAATGCAGATAGCGAAACGCCAGCTGGCCCAGCCACTGGCCTAAACGGTACTGAATGGCCCACGGCAAGATTGCCAAAATCATCAGGAAGATAATACCGATCCAGATGCTCCAGTATTTCGGTAGCAGAAAGGACCATTGAAATTCACCAGGTTGATAATCTTGCGGTTGCGGCATAGTGACGTTTTAAAATGAAGGTTAAATGCAGTGTAGCATGAACGATTTTGAAGATGAAAAGCATCTGCCGCTGTCCGGCAGATGCTGTGAAGCGGGTGAATTAACTGCCTTTGCTCATATTTTCCAGCTCATCCCAGCGTTCCAATTTTTCCAGCAGAATCTCTTCAATTTCTGCCAGACGCTGCGAGGCTTGGGTTGCAGCTTCGGCATCGGATACAAACCAGGAACCATCAGCCAGTTTCTCTAACAGTTCAGCCTGTTCTGTTTCCAGCGCTTCAATTTCAGCCGGCAGCTGGTCCAGCTCACGCTGATCTTTATAGCTGAGTTTCTTTTTCACAGGCGCCGGAGCAGCTTCTACTTTTGCTGCTTCTGCCTTGGCCTGGGCTTTTTTCACCGCCATTTTCTGGTCAACCACGGTTTGATCCGGACGCTGCTGTAAATAGTCCTGATAGCCGCCGACATATTCTTCAATATGACCTTTGCCATCAAACACCCAGGTCGAGGTGACCACGTTGTCCATAAAGGCACGGTCATGCGAAATCAGCAGCAAGGTGCCTTTGTATTCAGCCAGCATTTCTTCCAGTAGTTCCAGCGTGACCATATCAAGATCGTTGGTCGGCTCATCCATCACAATTAAATTGGATGGTTTCAGCAAGAGTTTGGCCAGTAGCACGCGGTTACGTTCACCGCCGGACAAGGCTTTGACCGGGGTACGCGCACGTTCCGGGTTAAACAGGAAGTCTTGCAGATAGCTGTAGATATGACGGCGCTGTCCATTGACATCAACAAAGTCGGAACCTTCAGAAACGTTGTCCTTGACCGATTTTTCCAAATCGAGCTGGTTACGCAGCTGATCAAAATAGGCAATTTCCAGCTGGGTGCCGATTTTAACGGTACCGCTGTGTTCTACTTCATCCAAAATGGCTTTAATCAGGGTGGTTTTACCGACCCCGTTATCTCCGACCAGACCAATCCGGTCGCCACGCATGACAATGGCCGAGAAGTCTTTGATTAGCGGCTTGCCATCATAGCTGACGCCCAGATGTTCAATATCAAAGACCAGTTTGCCTGAACGCGTAGCTTCCTGTACGCCCATGTTGACTTTGCCTTGCTGGAAGCGACGCGCTTTGGATTCTTCGCGTAAGGCTTTCAGGGCACGAACACGACCTTCGTTGCGGGTACGACGCGCTTTAATACCCTGACGGATCCAGGCTTCTTCTTCGGCCAGTTTTTTCTCAAACAGGGCATTCTGTTTTTCTTCTGCTTCCAGCTGCTGGGCTTTGAGATCCAGATAGCGTGAATAGTTGCCTTCATAACTGCGCAGAATCCCGCGATCCAGTTCGACAATACGGGTTGCCAGACTGTCGACAAAGGTCCGGTCGTGCGAAATAAACAATAAGGTCAGGTTGTTCTGATCGAGCAGGAATTTTTCCAGCCATTCGATACTTTCAACATCTAAATGGTTAGTCGGCTCATCCAGTAACAGGATGTCCGGTTGGGTCAGCAGGGCACGGGCCAGCAGCACGCGGCGTTTACGGCCACCGGAAAGATCTGCCAGATCGGCATTCGGGTCCAGCCCCATTTTGCTTAAAATAGAGTTGACCTTGTTTTCCAGTGCCCAGCCATCAAGCTGATCCAGTTTGTGTTGCAGTTCACCCATGCGCTCGCAGGCGGCCATATCGCCCAGTACGCAGGCATCATTGGCGGCATGATAGGCACGCAGGACTTCTGCTGCTTCACCGGCACCATCGGCGACAATATCGGCAACCTTGCCCGAATCCATCGGGACATCCTGGGTGAGCATGGACACGGTTAAGCCATTTTGAATCGAGACTTCACCGGCATCGGGCAGTAAGCTTCCTTCAATCAGTTTAAGTAAGGTAGACTTACCTTCACCATTACGGCCAATCAAACACACTCGTTCGCCACGTTCAAGAGTAAAGTTCGCGCCGTCGAGCAGGGCGGGTCCACCAAACGCGAGTTGGACATCCCTTAGGGTAATATAGGCCATAGTGTTTCCTGAAAAATCTCAAATGAGGATTTAAAATGACTAAACAACAAAATCTAAATGATCAGGCGTCATTTTCCGCACCCATTGAAGATTTGCAAGTCCGAATTGCATTTTTAGATGATTTAGTTGAACAGCTGAATGAGCAGGTGACTAAACAGAATCTGGAAATTGCCGACCTCAAGAAACAAATGCAGCTGCTTTATCAACGGGTTGAGTCAGCTGACCTGTCTGAAGGCATTGCTCCCTTCGATCCGCTGACCAATATTCCGCCGCATTATTAATCTGTCAATTGCTAGAACATTCCGCACAATCTATGAATACACCCGCAGCCTGAATGCGGGTTTATTTTAAGGTATCCATATAAAGAAGATACTGGTAGATCGGTTTAGCTCCAGCCGCTTTTGAGGCAGCGATCACAGCGCCACAATAAAAAAATTTGACCTTTATCTCACTTCCGGCTCTAATGCCCACTTTCGGCTCTCAGATCCTTTATTTTTTGTCATGACCCAGAAAGTTGTACTTTTAGATCTTGAACAGAATATGCCTACGGCACAACTGCTGCGAGATATTCTGCAGCATTATTCGACACTCTACCTGTTTAACTGTGCCGGACGCTTTGAGTACGCGCTGGATGACCTGACTGAACTAGCCAGCTGGATGAACAGCGCTCAGGTGGTGGTACTGGACACCCCAGAAGCACCGCATAAAGAGTTTGAATATGCCGTGGTGGTCGGGCAGTTAATGGCATTACTTGAGCCAGATAGCCATGTCGAAATTATTTCGGCCCAGGACAGCAGCGATATTCTGGTGCAGATGCTACAGGCCTCGAATATCAGTGCCCATCTGATTTTGATTCAGCCAGAAGATGCGGCGCAGCCACTTCATACGCCAAAATACAGCTTGCCGAGTATTGCCACCATCCAGCAAAAACCGTATTTGCAACTGGTCAAAAAATACTGTGATGCTCTGGCAAAAATGAGCGGTAAACCGAATACGGTCGAGAAGCTGAAAAACTCTCTCAGCAATATTTTGCAGGTGGTGCCGGAAAAAGCCCAGCGTCTGGTCGGTTTGTTAATTAATCTGAAAATTATCAAGCGTTATGATGAGCAAATTGCCTTTCGCAAGAAGGTGCTGAAACAGTGGATTCAGCTGGATTTAAATGCCTCTGCTGAAAAAACACCGGTGGCCAGCAGTCTGGATCAGGCCTTAAAACAGTTACAGTCGACAGAAAGCGGAGCTGCTTCTGTTATTGAACAGGACTCTGTCGCCGCGCCGATTCAAAGTGCGCAGCAGCCGCTGTTTAAAAACTTTGACCAGATTGATCCGGTACAGCTGGAAGTGGCGCGTAAACTGCGCGAACTGAAAGCCGATAAACCCAAAGATATTTATGCCTTGCGCGACCTGTTAGAACAGATGTTTCCCCAGTCCGATGTGCGGTTATTGCTCAAGGAGCTGCTGGAAAAAGGCTATATCTACTGGAACGGGCATGAAGTGGTCTATAGCCACGAAATGTTCCTGAATTAATTTTGTCGTGCAAACTTGCGTTTTATATGGCGCTTATGCAACTCTAATAAAAGAACATAAAGGTTGAGCTATGGAAAATACTGGAATTTGGGTGGCACTGGCCATCATCATTTTTGTGCTGGGCTCGATTTTTGGTTTGCGTGTCAGTCCAAGAGAAAAAGCCCTCGGCCTGATGCGTGAAAAAGCCCGCAAGATGGGCCTACATCCGCGTCTGGTGGCTGCGCCGGACTGGACCAAAATTCCGATGGCCACAGAAAGCCGTGCCAGTATGGTGGCCTATTATAGCGTACTGATTCCAGAGGCCCGCTTGCCGTTAATGCGCGCCCGGGTGGTCGATCAGCAGCTTGAACTGGTGCATGGTGAGGAAAAATTTAATCATACACCCGTTGCATTAAAGGGCATTTATGCTATTGATATGCAGGCAAACTGTGTAGGACTCTATTGGGATGAAGAAGCTGATCTGAAAGCCACCCAACTGGATGACATCAAGGCATATTTACATTCTTTGGCTGAACTTTAATTTAAAACATTTTCACAGGAACTACGGTTAACTATGGCGAACGCTCCTCGCTCCACATCGAAAAGCACTACAGCAAAATCTGCCGATGGCGCTAAGCGTGCCTTGGTGATTGTGGAGTCGCCTGCAAAAGCGAAAACAATCAACAAATACCTCGGTTCGAATTACATTGTAAAGTCGTCGGTCGGTCACGTGCGTGATTTGCCTACAGGCGCCAGTAAAAGTACAGAAAAGAAAACCACCACACGTGCCAAACTGACCGAAGCACAAAAAGCAGAAAAAGCTCAGCAGGCCTTGGTCAACCGCATGGGGGTAGACCCGGAGCATGGCTGGAAAGCCCAGTATGAAGTGCTACCGGGCAAGGAAAATGTTGTTGCTGAATTGAAAAAACTGGCATCGCAGGTCGATGAAGTCTATCTGGCAACGGATTTGGACCGTGAAGGGGAAGCCATTGCCTGGCATTTAAAAGAAGTCATTGGCGGTGATGATGCGCGTTATCAGCGTGTGGTATTTAACGAAATTACCAAAAATGCCATTCAGGAAGCCTTTAAGCATCCGGCACGTCTAGACACCAATAAAGTCAATGCGCAGCAGGCGCGCCGTTTCCTGGACCGTGTGGTTGGCTTTATGATTTCGCCATTGCTGTGGGAAAAAATTGCCCGTGGTCTGTCAGCCGGTCGTGTCCAGTCAGTAGCCGTGAAACTGGTGGTAGAGCGTGAACGTGAAATTCGTGCCTTTATTCCGGAAGAATACTGGCAGGTATTTGCCGATACCAAATCTGCACAAGATGATATTCGTCTGGAAGCAGTCAAGCAAAATGGCAAGACCCTAAAGCTGCGTAACAAGGCTGAAACCGATGCCTTGCTGAACCTGATTAAAGATGCAGACTATACGGTGGCTGCACGTGAAGACAAGCCGACCAAGGTGAATCCGAGTGCGCCGTATATCACCTCAACGCTGCAACAGGCGGCCAGTACCCGCTTAGGTTTCTCGGTCAAGAAAACCATGATGCTGGCACAGCGTCTGTATGAAGCCGGTTTTATTACCTATATGCGTACCGACTCGACGTTCCTGAGTGATGACGCCGTGAATATGGTGCGTACGCATATTGAATCCGAGTACGGCCAGAAATATTTACCGGCCAAGCCAAACCGTTACGGCAACAAAGCCGGCGCACAAGAGGCTCACGAAGCGATTCGTCCATCCAATGTCGGTCTGAAAGGCGACAGCCTGGCCGGTGTCGAGCGTGATGCCCAGCGTTTATACGATTTAATCTGGCGTCAGTTTGTGGCCTGTCAGATGACTCCGGCCGAATATTTATCGTCGACCATTCTAGTCAATGCCAATGGGGTAGAACTGAAAGCCAAAGGCCGTACCCTGGTCTTTGATGGCTTTACCAAAGTGCGTGGTCAGAACAAGTCTGATGATGATGTATTGCTGCCTGCAGTGAAAGTCGGCGAAGTGCTGAAACTGCAAAAGCTGGACCCATCACAACACTTTACCAAGCCGCCGGCACGTTTTACCGAAGCCTCGCTGGTGAAAGAACTGGAAAAACGTGGCATTGGCCGTCCATCGACCTATGCGGCGATTATTTCCACCATTCAGGACCGTGGTTATGTCAAGCTGGAAAACCGCCGCCTGTTTGCGGAAAAGATGGGTGAAATTGTCACCGACCGTCTGGATGAAAGCTTTAACAACCTGATGAACTACGACTTTACCGCGGACTTAGAAGGTCAGCTGGATAAAGTGGCCGATGGTGAACGCAACTGGAAAGATCTGCTCGACAGCTTCTATGGTGATTTTAAAACCCGTTTGACCAATGCACAGGGCGAACAGGGTATGCGCCGTAATCTGCCGGTGGAAGTGGATGCCGTGCATTGTCCGGAATGCGAACGTCCAATGCAGATTCGTACCGGTACCACCGGGGTATTCCTGGGCTGTTCCGGTTATAACCTGCCGCCAAAAGAACGCTGTAAAGGCACTTTGAATTTAACGCCAGTTGAATCTCTGGCGGCCCTGTCAGATGATGACAGTGCTGAAACCGCCGACCTGATGTCGAAAAAACGCTGCCCGATCTGTGAAACTGCCATGGATAGCTACGTGATTGATGGGGGCCGTAAATTGCATATTTGCGGTAATAACCCGGACTGTGCCGGTTTTGAGCTGGAAGAAGGCGAGTTCAAGATTAAAGGCTATGATGGCCCGACCATTCCATGCGATAAATGTGATGGCGAAATGCAGCTGAAAACTGGCCGTTTTGGTCCGTATTTTGCCTGCACCAGCTGTGACAATACCCGTAAAGTCTTGAAAAACGGTCAGCCTGCGCCGCCGCGTGTCGACCCAATCAAGATGGAACATTTACGCTCGACCAAGCATGATGACTTTTTTGTCCTGCGTGATGGCGCTGCCGGTTTATTCCTGGCGGCCAGCAAGTTCCCGAAAGTGCGTGAAACCCGTGCACCGAAGGTGGCGGAACTGCGTACGGTTGCTGACCAGCTTGATCCAAAATATCAATTCATTTTGCAAGCACCCGATGTAGACCCAGAAGGCAACCCGACTCTGGTGAAATTCAGCCGTAAAAATCAGGCGCAATATATTGGCTCTGAAACCCCTGAAGGCAAGCAGACCAAATGGAGTCTGGTATATCAGGATGGCAAATGGGTTGAAGCCTAAAAGCTAAAAATAAAAAATGCCGACATCAGTCGGCATTTTTTATGTCAAAATCAACTCCACAATAAATTTGAATAATAAGCGTTTGGGGAACCGGTGGATATCCAAACAAAAAAATTTGCGGTGTTAATTGATGCCGATAACTCTTCGATTCACGCTATTGCTTCGGTGCTTGAAGAAGTCGCCAAATATGGCATTGCCAGCGTGAAACGGGTCTATGGGGACTGGAGCAGTGAAACCCTGAAAAAGTGGCGTGATGTGCTGTTGCCGCATGCCATTACCCCGGTACAGCAGTTTGCCTATACCAAAGGCAAAGATGCCACCGACATGATCCTGATTATTGATGCCATGGATTTGCTCTATGCCGGAGCGCTGGATGGTTTCTGTATTGTGTCCAGTGACAGTGACTTTACTCCGCTGGCCTCACGGATTCGTGAAAATGGCCTGAGTGTTTATGGATTTGGCAAAAAATCCACTCCGGAAGCCTTTAAAAAAGCCTGTGATAAATTTATTTATATTGAAAACCTGATCTCTGAAAATGAACTGAAAAATGCTGAAGAAGATGAAATCAGCCCGGTTCAGGACAAAAAGAACCTAGAAAGTGCAAAAAACTCCGAGCTAAAATCCAGCACTGTGCCGAAAGAAAACCCGGCTGCAGAGATGATGGATCGCGCCACACTGAATCTGATTTATAAAGCAGTCAAAGACAATGCCGATGAAAATGGCTGGGCCAATCTGGGCATGGTTGGGCAATATATCAGCGCGGTAAAACCGGATTTTGATTCCAGAAACTATGGTCGGGCCAAGCTCTCCGGACTCATTAAAACCCTGAATCTGTTTGAAACCAAAATTGAAATGAGTCAGATGTATCTGAGAAAACTCAAAAAACAGAGCGCTTAAGCCGATGTGGAAAAAGATTCGTATCCTGATCTTGTTGCTGATTCTTTTCATTGTGGCGGTAAATGCCTATCGTGACCAGAATCAGGACTGGACTAAACCGGTGCGGGTGCTCTTGCATCCGGTGAATGCTGATGGACAGGACAGCACGCAGCTTTATATCCAGCAGCTGTCTAACAGCAGTTTTCAAACGGTGCAGCAGTATTTGCAGCAGGCCGCAGCACAGTATCGCCAGCAACCGGTATATTTTTATCTGCAGCTTGGCCGGGAACTGAAACAGTTGCCGCCACAGGTACCGGAACAGGCTTCTTTACTCGATAGCATCATCTGGAGTCTCAAGTTCCGGTTTTATGCCTGGCGTCAGCATCAGTCAGTTGATGGCGCACCGCATGTGACCCTGTATTTAAACTATTATGATCCAGCTCATCAAAAAGCTTTAAAACATTCTACCGCGCTGGAAAAAGGCCGGATTGGTTCGGTTAACCTGTTTGCCGCCGAGCGTCAGAACCAGCAGAATCATGTGGTACTGGCACATGAATTACTGCATGCTTTTGGCGCCAGTGATAAATATGATCTGGTCACCGGACTGCCGATTTATCCGCTGGGTTATGCCAACCCGCAGCAACAGCCACGCTATCCACAGCAGAAAGCTGAGTTAATGGGCGGGCATATTCCGCTAAGTAGCAGCACCAGCAAAATGCCGGACAGCCTGCAATACACCGTCATTAATGACCTGACCGCTGCGGAAATTGGCTGGCTACGCTAATATGCGGATAAGTCAACACTTATCCACAATGGACACCCACGCTGGGGATAAACCACATGCCACTTCGTGTTGTGATTGCACCAGATTCCTTTAAAGAAAGCCTGAGCGCAGTACAGGCCGCCCAGGCCATGCAGCGCGGAATCTTGCGGCAGTTTCCGGATGCAATCTGTCGCTTGGTACCGCTGGCCGATGGCGGTGAAGGCACCGTCGATGCCCTGTTAAATGCATGTACCGGGCAGAAAGTTTCGTGTCGGGTACGCGGTCCTTTGCCGCAGCAACAGGTTGAAAGCTACTTTGCCCTGATTGACGACGGCAAAACTGCAGTCATTGAAATGGCCAAGGCCAATGGTATTCATCTTATTCCGTTGGCGCAGCGCAATCCGGCGCTTACTTCTACTTATGGCACTGGCGAGATGATCCGCCAGGCGCTGGATCTGGGCGTGTCTAAAATCGTGATTGGACTGGGCGGCAGTGTCACCAATGATGCCGGCAGTGGAATGGCGCAAGCGTTGGGGGTGAAATTTTTAGATCAGGCTGGCCTGGAGGTGCAACCTTGTGGCGGCAATTTAAAGCAGATCTGCGAGATTGACCTTAGTGCTTTGGATGCCCGTTTGGCAACCACCGAGATGCTGATTGCCAGCGATGTCAATAATCCGCTCTGTGGGGAATATGGTGCCTCGGCCATTTTTGGACCGCAAAAAGGTGCCACACAGGAGCTGGTCAAAATTCTCGATCAGAACTTGGGTTATTTTGCCAATCTGGTTGAAACAACGCTCGGGGTTAATGTGCAACATCAGGCCGGGGCCGGTGCAGCGGGTGGACTGGGCTTTGGCTTGCTTGCTTTTGCACGCGCAAAAATTCAGTCAGGTGTTGAACTGCTGATTCAGCAAACCGGGTTGACTGAAAAAATTACACAGGCCGATGTGGTCCTGACCGGCGAAGGGAAAATTGATCGGCAGACCTTCATGGGCAAAACCCCATTTGGCGTGGCACAGGTTGCGAAAAGCTTGAATAAACCGGTCTATGCGTTTGCAGGAATGATTGGTGAAGGTATTGAGCCACTGCTGGAGGCGGGATTTACACAGATTATTGGTATTAATCCACCTGATATTTCAGTGGAAGATGCGATTCGAAATGCAGAAAACAATTTAACCGACAGCGTCGAAAATGTCATGCAATCACTAAAGAAAGCGTGACAAACCCAGATGCCAATAGGGTTTAAAAATAAAATGCTAAATGGGGAAATGATGAAAAAGATCATCTTGGTTTTGATATTAAGCTGCATCACTGTACACAGTTTTGCAAAACCGGCCTACCGCGAAAATATGCAAAATTATCTCAAGAAAAACCCTGTGCAGCAGCACTCACAGCCGAGAGTGCTGTCTTTTCATTTTGATGAGATGCATCTGAGTGTTTTAAAAATCTGCTGGCAATTGAAAAGAAGGTCACGCTGATTGTGGATTCAGATGTCGACATGAATCATCAATTTCCCCTTCATTTACGCAATTCGAACTTTTTTGAATTTTTGGACGTAACGACCCGACAGCTGGGGCTGCAATACGAAGTACTCAATTCGAAAACGATCCGGGTTTACAAATAGGCTAGTTTTTATGTTGATGGGATGCTTATGATAAGATCTCGCTTTGAATTTTCGAGAAATGATTTGGTATGTCACTTGCACAGCTCATCGACGAGTTAAATCCCCAACAGAAAAATGCAGCCACCACTGAAGCAAAGCACAGTTTGGTCTTGGCTGGGGCTGGCTGTGGCAAAACCAAAACCATTGTGGCGCGTGCGGCTTATCTGATTGATCAGGGCGTTCCGGCCAATCAGATTCAGATTCTGACTTTTACCCGCCGTGCCGCTGCTGAAATTGTAGCGCGGGTCGAGCTGGCACTGGGCGAGCAGGCCAAGGGCTTACGTGCTTCGACCTTCCATACCTTCTGTATGTATCTGCTGCGCCGGATTCCAAAAGCCTTTGGGCTGGAACAGTTCTCGATTATTGATCGTGATGACCAGATCATGATGTTCCGTTTACTGCGTGGTAAAGATGACAAGAAAAATCCAAATGCCTTGCCCAAGCCGCAGCAGCTATGTGATCTGTATTCATTTGCCCGCAATACCCGGCAAAAACTGAGTATTGCCCTGGAAAAGCAGCTGCCGGAATGTCTAGATTATAAAGATCAGATTGCCGAGATCATGAAAGAATATGAAGCGCGCAAGCAGGTGCGTCATTTTCTGGATTATGACGATATTCTGGCAATTGTCGCCTCGGCGCTGGCCCAGTCAGAGGGGCTGGTCGATTATGTCGCGTCGTTGTGCCAGCACATGCTGGTCGATGAAATGCAGGACACCAATCCTTTGCAATGGGCCTTACTAGAGCCGTTAAAAGAGCGGGTGCAGCTGTTCTGTGTTGGTGATGATGCGCAGTCGATTTACGGTTTCCGTGGTGCAGACTTTGAAAACATTCATCACTTTAAAGAACGTGTTCCGGGTGCCCAGATTTATAAGCTGGAGCGTAATTATCGTTCAACCCAGGAAATTTTGGATCTGTCGAACTGGTTGCTGGAGCAAAGTCCGATCGGCTATGACAAGCGGCTGGAGGCGTATCGTGGCAGTGGCTTAAAACCGCGCATGCATATTTTCCCGAATGAGTTTGATGAAGCCAAATGGATTGCGATTGATATCAAAGAGCGTCACTTTATCCAGGGCGCAGCATGGCAGGAGCATATGGTGCTGGTGCGTTCCAGCTTTGCCGCGCGGCATATTGAAGCGGCCTTTATTGCGGCCAATGTTCCGTATCGTTTTATTGGCGGCATGAAATTACTGGAATCGGCACACGTTAAGGATTTGCTCAGTCTGCTGCGGGTCATTGCCAATCCGGCCGATGATATTGCCTGGATGCGTTTTCTGACCCTGTGGAATGGCGTTGGAGATGTCGGTGCCAGTAAATTGGCACAGCAGTTATTGTTGAATCCGGAAATGGAGCAGATTGCGGAAAAGCTGGAGAAATTTGGCCGGATTCCGGATAAAACCATTTTGATTATGAAGCAAATGGCGGTACTGAAACAGGAAGTCGACGTCTGTGTCAGTCTGGCGATTGAGGCACTGGTGGAGCAGCTGGAACAGAATTACGCCAAAAAAGACTGGTCAAAACGGCTTAAAGATTTTGATCTGGTCAAGCAGCTGGCCAGCAAACACGGTCAGCTCAGCGAGTTTCTGGAAGAATATGTACTCGATCCGATTTCGATTAGCGAGATTGAGCGCCAGTCAGATGATGATGTGGTCACGCTCATTACCATCCACTCGGCCAAAGGCACCGAGCAGAAGGTCTGCTATGTGGCCAATGTCACTGCCGGGCAGTATCCACATGCACGGGCGCAAGGGAATTTTGACGAAGTTGAAGAAGAACGCCGGGTGCTGTATGTGGCTTTAACCCGGGCGCAAAACGAGCTGATTCTGACCAAGCAGAACATCAGCTGGTGGGCCAGAGATACGGTCGATGAACAGGGACGTACTGTAGAAAGCTATTTTCTGAACGATTTGACCCGTAACCTGTGTCAAAGTGAAACCCATTATAAAACCCGTGAACAAACTGTTAAAAGTGCACTGATCGAACGCCAGAAGATTCGTTTAGATTTTGGGATTGATCTCGATTAAACTAGAGCCATGTGTGGTGCAGCTTGATGCACAATCTCCAGAGTAGAGTAGGCGCATGCTTTTGGATGATTTGGCCTATTTGGAAAAAGTAAATGAAAATTCTTGTACGTAATTTAGAGCGTTCTATCACCGATGCTGAACTGCTGGCGCTGTTTCAGCCGTTTGGCACAGTCGAATCTGCGGTGATTGTTAAAGAGGCTGACAGTGGCAAGTCCAAAGGGTTTGGCTTTGTGGAAATGCCGCATGGTCGTGAAGCCGTCAAAGCGATTAAGGGCCTGAATACCCTGAAAGTCAAAGGTGCTGGCATTCGCGTTAAAGCTGCGGAAGACAAGCCGAAAGCTTGAACATCAACAGGAGTCCTTAGTGGCTCCTTTTTTAACGCTGCATTTTTCTCTATTTAAACTTATCGTAGAAAATATCGATGCTGATGATAGCGCTCATATGTATTTTTTGTTGGGCATTTGGACGCAGAGCGTTTAAGCTTAATGTTGAAATAAAAGCCAAAATTTAGGAACGCTATTCATGTCCCGTGTTGCTCGCTTTCATGCCGACCGTACCAATCAAAAACTGTATTTTGCCCGTCTTTCATGTCAGCAAGCCGAACAAACCGAACATATCCAGCAGGCGCAGGCACATCGCGAAGCAGCGGTGTTTCATCTGCATGGTGCAGTACTGGCCTTTTTGCAGGAACTGGTGCGTTACTACCGCCTGAATGAGCTGCAGCCGACCTTAAAATCAATTGAAGAAGCTATGGCGGCCAAAGGTCAGGTATCGCCTGAAGTGGTGATTTTGCAAAAACTGGCCAAAGAAGGCTTTATTGCCGAATTAAAACGCGCTTATCGTCTTTGCCAGTACACACCGGAGCCAAGCGCACCAGAGCCGGAAGATGAAACCTCATCGAACCTGATTATTAAAGTCACCCAAACCCCGCAAGCATGGCTGCCAGATACCAAAATTCTGCGTGAATGGCATCGTGAGCTGATGCAGTTAATTGATGGTTTCAGAAATGAGATGGTGGAATTCTAAACCCGACCTGTGCCCCTTGAATTCTGAAAACCTGACATCATATTAACTATCTAAGCGATGCAAAGAGTCCATCTTTGCCACCATGTTGAACATGGAGGAATTATGTCTATAGAACAGTTAAAAGCCTTATTTGGAAATCAGGACGCGATTTTGGAATTGGTTCAGCTTGAAGGTGGTGAGTTGGCATTGCGTAATGCTGGTTCAGAACAGGAACCTCTGGTCAAAATCCAGTTTAATGATGAAGTCAAAGCCCTGCTGGGAGATCAGACGCCAATTGTCGCCCAGCACATGATTCAGGCCGCATTATTCGGGCTGCTGGAAAAGCAGGTCAATGAATGGCAGGCCGAAGTGGTTGATGAGCAGCCGAAGTATCTGAGCTAGTCGGCTCATGCTCTGGAATGCAAAAGCGCACCTGAAGGTGCGCTTGTTTGTGCCTGAGGCTTAATGTGAGGGTGGTTGATGATGGGCAATTTCAATCTGGTTTAAAATATGATTGCTCATGTTCTTGGCCATTTCTTCTTTGGCAAAGTACACCTCACCGATATTGTCACGGCGAATGACTTCGGCTTCTTCTTTGCTTTCCGCGCAGATCAGCACCTGAATTTGCGGATTCAAAGTGGTGGCAATATCAACAATTTTATGAATATCAATAATGTCCATCGGTGAAATCACCAGTAAACGGGCATGTTGAATATGTGCCTGAATCAGTACTCCAGGCTCAGTGGCCACACCAGATACCGCAGCAATGCCTTTTTCCCGCAGGTTTTCGACAATCTCACGGTTTTCTTCGGCAATCACCACCTTGATATTTTCTGCCATCAGGTTTTTGGTAATGCGGCGGCCAACTTCACCATGGCCAATAATCACCACCTGATCACGCAGGTAATCTTGTGAAACTTCATCGGGTAACATCGCCAGCGGGTCGCCACTGCGTTCCAGCAAACGGGCCAGATGTGAGCGCTCGCGAATCCAGCGCTGTACCGGTTCAATCGCCGAAAACAGGAAGGTGTTTAAGGTAATGGAAATCAGGGCACCGGCCAGAATCAGGTTTTGACCTTCTAGAGACAGCAGCTGTAACGATACGCCGAGCGTGGCCAGAATAAAGGAGAATTCACCAATCTGCGCCAGTGAAGCACCCACCGTTAATGCAGTGTTAATCGGGTAGCGGAAGAACAGGACCAGGGCCATGGCGGCAATGGTTTTACCAATCATGATAATGCCGACCACTGCCAGCACATGCAGCGGTTCTTCCAGCAGAATCCGCGGGTCAAACAGCATCCCCACCGACACGAAGAACAGGATCGAGAAAATCTCCCGTAGCGGCAGGGTTTCTTCTTCAGCACGATGGCTAAAGTCAGACTCTTTCACCACCATACCGGCAAAGAAGGCGCCCAGTGCCATCGACACACCAAAGACTTTATAGGCACCAAAGGCAATTGACACGGCCGCCGCGACCACAGTCAGGGTAAACAGTTCACGGGAACCCAGACGCGCCACTACCTGCATAATCCAGGGTACCAATCGTTTTCCGATAATCAGCATAAAGGCAATAAAGCCGGTGACTTTTAACAGGGTAATGCCCAGTGTCAGCCAGATGTTTTCATCAGCTGCACTACCGGCAAGTGCCTGTCCACCCAACAGGACCGCAGTAGCCGGTAACAGTACCAGCACCAGTACCATCACCAGATCTTCGACCAGCAGCCAGCCCACGGCAATCTTGCCGTTGACCGAGTCTAGCAGGCCGCGATCCCCCAGTGCTTTGAGTAGAACTACCGTACTGGCACAGGACAGGCTAAGACCGAACACCAGTGCAGAGCCGAAACTCCAGCCCCACATCATCGAGACTCCAATCCCCAGTAAAGTGGCGACAGTAATCTGCAGGATGGCACCGGGCAGGGCAATCCGTTTGACTTGCATCAGGTCATTGAGCGAGAAATGCATCCCGACGCCAAACATCAGGAACATCACACCCAGTTCAGCCAGCTGGTTGGCCAGGTGAATATCACCGACCACGCCGGGCGTATTTGGACTAATCAGGATACCGGCCACCAGATAACCGATCAGGGGCGGTAAACGTAAACGGGCGGCAATATAGCCGAACAGTAAGGCCAGTCCAAAGCCGACAGCCAATAAGATAATAAGTTCTACATCATGCGGCACTAACAACTCCTTAAGCCAAGGTTAAGGGTAAAAAAGACAAGCACAGAGAGTGCCAGATTGAAAAGATCAGGAAATTTTAACAACTGGAAGAAAAAAAGTGCAAAAAAAACGACCTGCAGAGAGGTCGTTTTTTTCAAAAAGCCAAAATTATTTGATTTTAGCTTCTTTGAAGATTACGTGTTGACGGATTTTTGGATCAAATTTTTTGATTTCCATTTTTTCCGGCATAGTACGTTTGTTTTTAGTCGTGGTATAGAAATAACCTGTACCAGCTGTAGAAACTAAGCGAATCTTATCACGCATTGTCCTGACTCCTTACTTAGATCTTTTGACCTTGAGCACGTAGGTCAGCAACAACCTTTTCAATGCCCAATTTGTCGATAATACGCATACCTTTAGTGGTTAAACGAAGACGTACAAAACGTTTTTCGCTTTCTAACCAGAAACGGTGGTGGTGCAGGTTCGGCTCGAACCGGCGCTTAGTTTTGTTGTTGGCGTGTGAGACGTTGTTACCAACGACTGGACGCTTGCCGGTAACTTGGCAAACCTTAGACATGGTGTAACTCCATTGATTTAGCCAACAGCAAATCTGTATGGCCAGTCAAAAATAAACGGATGAATTCATTCAAGGGGCGTTTTATACCAAAAATGCGCTTAAAAGACAAGCGATTTTCAGGAAAACGCAGCACGAGCCATGCTAATAGCTCATGCCTTGATCATTTAGCGAAGAAGCATCTTTGAAATTAGTCTGTGAATCGGCTTATTGAACGGCGGCAGGATGTATTTCAAGCTATACAGCTTCGGATTAGACATCACCGAGCGTTCATGCGACAAACTGAAGAATCCTTCGGGACCATGATATTTGCCCATCCCTGACGCACCGACACCACCAAATGGTAAGTCATCCTGTGCGACATGGGTCAGTACCATGTTTTGTCCGAAATGCCCTGAATGGGTACGCTGTGCGACATAGTCGGCACGCGCCTGATCAAAGTCGAAGTAGTATAATGCAAGTGGACGCGGACGGCTATTAATAAACTCGATTACATCATCAATTTGTTCATATTCCATGATGGGCAGCAGTGGTCCGAAAATTTCCTCTTTCATGATGCGCATTTCGGTGGTGACCCCGGTCAGTACGGTCGGAGCGACTTTGCGTACATCGTCCAGCAGTTCATTTTGCGGATTGATTTCAATCAGTTGGGCGCCCTGTTCACGGGCATTGTCTAAATAGCCCTGCAGCCGGTTGTACTGCTTGTCATTAATAATGGAGGTGTAATCCTGATTGTCGCGCAGACTTGGATACATCTGCTTAATATATTGTTCATAATGACCCAGGAATTCGGCGGTTTTGCCTTTAGGCAGGAACATATAGTCCGGTGCCACGCAGGTCTGTCCGGCATTCCAGAGTTTACCAACCGCAATCCGCTCGGCAACATCGGCCATATCACTTGATGGATGCACCAGCACGGGCGATTTACCGCCCAGCTCTAAAATCACCGGCACCAGATTTTCGGCTGCCGCCGCCATCACGGTTTTACCGACATTGGTCGAACCGGTAAAAATCATTTTATCGAAGGACAGATGACTAAAGGTATCGGAAATCGCACCGCCGCCGGTAATGACCGCCACCAGTTCCTGCGGGAAAGCTTCAGCAATAGCATTTTCCAGCACGCGGCCAAAATGCATCGAGGCACTGGAAATTTTAATCATGGCATGGTTGCCGGCTGCTAAAGCGCAGATTAACGGACCGACCGACAGTAACAGCGGATAATTCCACGGTGCAATAATGCCGACCACACCCAAAGGCTGATATTGCACCCAGGCTTTGGCCGGCTGATGAATAATTCCGACGTGTCGCTTGGACGGTTTCATCCAGCCGCTAAGGTTTTTGCTGTAGTATTTGATATGTTCAAGGCAGGTGAGTAATTCGCCAATTTTGGTCTCGTCCATCGAACGGTTACCATAGTCTTCATTAATTGCTTCGGCAAACTGATCCTGATATTTCACCAGCACCCGTTTTAACCGTGCCAGGCGGTCAATCCGTTCTTTGGCAGTTGGCAGCGGATAGCGCTGATAGGCGTATTTCTGCAAGGCCAGAACATCATGTAAACGTTGTGCATCAAGGTTATGGGGCGTGCTGTCGGGAGTGGTCATCGAAGTTGTTTTTGTTTGACTGTTCATGGCGTGTTACCATTCGATTGAATCAATTAATTTAGTTTTTAGAGTATTTACTCTAAATAGTCAAGTTACTTTATCTGTTAGTTTCTTAACAGTTTGAAAGAATGGTTACTTTAGGATGTCACACTCGAAAACGGTGAAAACCAAAGAACGTATTTTGCAGTTAAGCCTGCAACTTTTTAATGAACGTGGCGAACGTGTCGTGACGACCAATCATATTGCAGCTGAATTGGGTATGAGTCCGGGTAATTTGTACTATCATTTCCGCAATAAAAACGAAATTATTAAAGAGCTGATGGAGCAGTATCAGGCCGAAACCCTGAGCATGCTGGCCTTGCCGGATGACCGTCCGCTGGATGCCAATGATAAGATTCATTACTTTCAGGTCCTCAGCAGCCAGTTATGGAACTACCGCTTTTTGCATCGGGATGTCTATCATCTGGTGGAAAATAACGAAGATTTCCGCAAAATGTATCCGCGTTTTGCCGGACAGGTGATGCAGCAGGGACAAAAAATTTATAAAGCTTTCGTAGAAGCCGGTTTAATGGAAATGACCGACTCGGAAATTGAAGCCTTAATTATTAACCTGTGGATTGTGCTGACCAACTGGACCAACTTCCTGTATATGTCGGGGCATATTACCGACTCGAATACGCTGGAAGAGAAGTGGGTCTGGCAGGCGCTGCGTCAGATGGTATTCCTGGAAGGGGCGTATTTGCGTGGTGAAAGCCGTCAAACCTATGAAGGCCTGTTACAGACCCTGGGTTCATCGGAACTGTTTGCCAGCTTATCTTCAAGCAAGAATACAGAAACTGATTCCCCTATTTAGTCTGTTAAGGAAACGCGCTAGAATAGCCGGCTTATTTTTTCAATTTAACTGATTAGTGATATAAACCAACATGAATATGACGACTGCGAATACTGCACGTTTACTGATTACTTGTGAGGATAAGCCAGGTATCGTGCAGGCTGTATCGAGCTTTTTGTATCATCAGGGAGCAAATATTACCGCACTTGATCAATACGCGACTGAAGCTCAGGGCGGGCGTTATTTCATGCGCGTTGAATTCGAGCTGGATCATCTGCAAAGCCGTCGTGAAAGCCTGATCCAGACCTTTGCCAGCAATGTGGCCGAGCGTTATGAAATGCAATGGCGTCTGGCCTTGGTGGCCGATGTGAAAAAGGTCGGTATTTTAGTGTCTAAAGTCGATCATGCCTTGCTGGAACTGTTATGGCGTCATGCGCGTGGTGGTCTGCCGTGTGAAATCACCAAAGTGGTGTCGAATCACGAAACTTTACGTGAAGCGGTTGAGAACTTTGGTATTCCATTTGAAGTGGTGCCGGTTAACAAGGAAAATAAACGCGAAGCCTATGCCAAAATTGATGAATTGATGCAGGGCAATGATGTACTGGTGCTGGCACGTTATATGCAGATTCTGGATGAAGAATTTGTCAGCAAATGGGAAATGAAAGTGATCAATATTCACCATTCCTTCCTGCCAGCTTTCGTTGGCGCCAACCCGTATCAGCAAGCCTATGACAAAGGCGTGAAACTGATTGGGGCAACTGCGCACTATGTGACCGCAGATTTAGATCAGGGCCCGATTATCGAGCAGGATGTGGAGCGTGTTAGCCACGATTTTACGGTCGAGCAGCTGCGTGAACTGGGTCAGGATGTGGAGCGTAACGTGCTGGCGCGTGCAGTGAAATGGCATCTGGAAGACCGGATTATTGTTGATGGCAATAAAACAGTGGTATTCCAATAAGTTGTTGTGAATCACCAGATTTAAAGGCATACTTTTAGTATGCCTTTTTTTATTGATTATTTGAAAAAGCCATTAAAATAGCCAAATTAATTGTTGCAAATGAAAACACTTCTCATTTATCATTGCGGTACTTTAATTGTGCTAACCGATGAGCTTGATAGGTCAAATCTGAAACTGGCTATCACCTCTTTAAGGTAATTGAGTTTAATGAGTCCATCTTCTACTCCCATGATGCAATCTCCTCATCCCATGAAAAAGAAAGTGCTGTCTGCACTGGTGGCCGTGGTTATTGGCCATATCGGGGTGTTGTGGGCGGTTAGCCAGATGGAATCACCGGAACTGAAACCGATTGACAAGGAGCCGCTAAAAGTCCGCTTTGTCAAAATTCAGGAACCACCAAAACCTTTACCGCCACAACCAAAAGCAGAACCAAAACCGGCACAGCCTAAGCCACCAGAAGTCAAAGAAGTGAAAGTGGTTGAAAAACCATTGCCACCACCACCGAAAAAAGTGGAAAAAGTCCAGCAGGTGAAAAAGGTCGAAGCGCCAAAACCTGTGGTCAAACCGGTTGAGCCAACGCCGCAGCCAACCCCAACGGTTACCACCACGGTTTCTGAAACCAAAGTGGTGAAACCGGCACCGCAACCGGTGGTACAGCCTGCGCCAGTAGCGCCGCCTGCACCGGCTGTGCCAGCAACCAAATCGGTATCCATTGGGGGTTCGGGCGTGCAGTGGAGCCGCTCACCAAAACCATCGTATACCAACCGAGATTTACAGGGTGAAACCCGTAGCGTGGTGGTCTTAATTGAAGCCAATGAAAAAGGCTCAATCACCAGTGCGCGGATCACCCGTTCAAGCGGCATTGCTGCTTTAGATGAAAAGATTTTACGCGCTGTGCGTAGTGCAAAATTCAAACCGTACAAGGAAAATGGCGTTGCTTATCCAATTCGTGCCGAGCAACCCTTTGAATTGACATTGAATCCTAACGGCTAACTTTAATCAGGAGTTCGAGTATGAACTTTTCAGTTTATTGGCAACATGCAGATGCAGTCAGCAAAACACTGTATTTCGTGTTACTGGCAATGTCGATTGCGACCTGGACAATTTTTGTGCTGCGTCTGATGGGCACCCGCCAACTTAAACAGCAAGCCTATGCTCAACTCGCTCAAGCGCTGAACAGCCTGAAAGCCAAATTTGCGCCTTTAAGTTTTGAACAGCGCAAGGCCGTGGCAGAGCAGGCGCTGTTACGCCAGATTTCGGCAGAAAAAGCCTCTGCAGAAAAAGGTGTATCGGTACTCGGAACTATTGCATCGCTGGCACCGTTTGTCGGTCTGTTTGGTACCGTATGGGGGATTTTCCACGCGCTGGTAGCGGTGGGTAAAAGCGGTCAGGCTGGCCTTGCCCAAGTGGCGACGCCTGTCGGTGAAGCACTGATCATGACCGGTTTTGGTCTGGCTGTCGCGATTCCAGCAGTTATTGCCTATAACATCTGTAGCCGTTTTAACCGGACCTTGTCACATGAGCTGCAAGATCATGCACACAACCTGTTAATTGACACCATGCTACAGCAGGATTCTGCGACCGCTCAGGCTGAAGTGAAAACTGCACAGCAAGGTTTAGTGGGAGGTCAAGCTTAATGGCATTTCAATTGGGTGAAGACAACGATAGCGGCATGAATGAGATGAACCTCATTCCGCTCATCGACATTATGCTGGTCTTGATGATCATCTTCCTGGTGACAGCGACCGTTGCCAACCCATCAATACCATTAACCTTGCCAGAAACCACGGCAGAAATTATTGATCCACCACCACAGGCGATTACCGTTAGCATTAATGCTTCGGGTGAAGTGGCCTGGGATGATCAGATCATCAGTCTGGATGAGCTGGAAAACCGTTTAAATGCGGCAGGCGAGCAGGAACGTAAGCCAACGGTACAATTACGTGCCGACAAAGATGCCCGTTATGATACCGTTGCCCAGGTAATGTCACGTGCGAGTGAAGCCGGACTCAGTGATATTGCCTTTGTCAGCGATAACTAAACGTGACAGGCCAGACTCAGGACGACCCATCACGGGTCGTTTTTTTATGGCAGCTGTTTATGTGTAAATTGCAGGAAAAGCGTGCAGCACATATTTTAAATGCCTGCCAATTCAATTAAGGTAGGCTAGGGAAAAACGAGAATTTTCAAGGAATTTTGGTGAAACAACGACAGGCACTGGATGCCAGAGCAGCCAGCATAATGTTTGTGCTGTGTATTTTCTGGGGACTGCAGCAGGTGGTGCTGAAAATTGCCGCGCCTGATATTTCACCGCTAATGCAAATGGCGCTGCGTTCCGGGATTTCTGCGCTGCTGGTCTGGCCGTTAATCCGGCTGGCTCAAGGTGTGCATTTATGGACACCGACGTATTTGTATCCGGGCTTGCTGGTCGGGCTGCTATTTGCCGCCGAATTTTTTATGCTGGCTGAAGCCATCCGCTTTACCTCGGCCTCCCATACCGTGGTGCTGCTGTATACCGCGCCAATTTTTGTAGCTTTAGGCCTGCACTGGAAGCTGCCCAGTGAACGGCTTTCCCTGCTGCAATGGAGCGGTATTCTGCTGGCTTTTCTGGGCATTGTGGTGACTTTTTTGGGGCGTGACAGTCAGCTCAGTGCCGCAACCAGTTCCATGCTCTATGGCGACTTTCTGGCTTTATGTGCCGGTATTTTATGGGCGGCCACTACCATAGCGGTGCGCTTAACCCCGCTGGCCGAAGCACCAGCCACCCAAACCTTGTTCTATCAGCTGCTGGGCGGTTTTATCGTGCTATTCCCTTTGGCCTACTGGTCCGGACAGGCGGTGGTGCACTGGAGTCCGGTCGCTATTGGCAGCTTGTTGTTTCATGCCATTCTGATTTCTTTTGCCAGTTATTTAATCTGGTTCTGGTTACTGAAAAACTATCTGGCCTCACGCTTGGGGGTATTTTCTTTTTTAACCCCATTATTTGGGGTGCTGTTCGGCGTGTGGCTGCTGGGTGAGCAACTGGAACACAGCTTTATTATGGGTGCTATCCTGGTGATGCTGGGCGTGGTTATGGTCAGCGCACAGGGCTGGTTCAAGCGGCGCGTGGCCTGATGCTGAGCCAATCACAACGCTTTACTGCACTGGGCTTGAGCTCACTGCTGATCTGGGCCAGCCTAGTAGGTGTGGTCAAGCTGATTAGTGAGCAGCTCAGTCCGGTGCTGGCACTTGCGCTTATTTATAGTGTCAGTGCGCTGGTGATTCTGCTGCACCAAGGTTGGCCCAAACTTAGCCAGATGCCGAAAATCTATCTCTGGGGGAGTGGGGCATTATTTGTCAGCTATGAAATTCTGTTCCTGCTGTCGATTGCTTTATCGACACAGCGCGAACAGGTGCTGATGATTGCCATGATCAATTATCTGTGGCCGCCGCTGAGTATTGTGCTGGCGATTCTGGCCAAACAGCTGCGTTATCACTGGGCGGTAATTCCAGGCTTTTTGCTGGCCGTACTGGGCTTGATGCTGGTGGTCAATCCGGAGATCTGGAACTTGGCCCAGCTCTGGAGCGTACTGACGGAAAATCCGTTGGCTTATAGTCTGGCATTTTTAGCGGCCTTGTTATGGCCCTGCTACGGTGTGCTGACCCGGGCCTATGCCCAAGGCAGCAATGCAGTGTCGCTGTTTTTTGTGGTGACTGCGGCTTTGCTGTGGGCGCTGCATGTGGGGCTGGATGAACCATGGCAATGGCCAAGCCTTTCGCTATGGGGATGGATTGTGCTGGCCGGTGCCCTGATCGGAATGGCTTATCATAACTGGAACCAGAGTATTCAGTTTGGCCGTATTCAGCTGCTAATTCTGGCCACCTATTTTATTCCGGTGCTGTCTTCATTGATCTCGATGTGGCTGTTGCAGTTACAGCCCGGCTGGGTGTTCTGGCTCGGCTGTAGTCTGGTCAGTCTGGGTGCACTGATCTGCTGGAAAAGCACCAGCGAAATTTCCGCTTAGCTGGCGCTTATTTCCCGGCCTTAAAGATCAGCAGGTGCTACCTCTATTTTTCTTCAAAAATTTTCGACAATGGAATCGACAGCTTGGCTGCCAGATAGTCATCGGCTTCAATCAGCGCCGGTCCGAGTTTCTGCATCCATTCATCATCCGGATGAATATTGCCGACATCTTTGCGCTGCGGCAGCGGATAAGGCAGCTGGGTATAAAAACTCCAGAAATTGACCTGCGATAAATTTCGTACCAGCACCAGTTCATCGTTATCGGTGCGTTTAATCAGGTTTTGCTGCTCCAGCATCCAGATATAATTTGGTAAGCGGCCAATTTCATCGCGGCCCAGTACTTCCAGTGCTTCCTGCTCGGTCACGCTTTCGCCTTTTTTCTGTTTTTGATAAAACAGCTCCAGCAGGTCCAGCAGCATAATCATCGGATGGCGTTTCTGGTCTTTGCTGGAATTAAAAGCGGTGAGGGCAAAGCTGATTTCCACGCCCAGCAAAATAATATTCCACGACAGAAAAATCCACAGCAGGAAAATCGGCACGGCAGCAAAGGCGCCATAGACAATTTCATAACTGGTGAAATTCGACATGATAAAGCCGAACAGGTTTTTTAATGCCTCAAACACCACCGCACTAAAGACGCCGGCAATCAGCGCGGCTTTAATCGGCACATTGCGGTTGGGAATGGTCCAGTACAGAATAAAAAAGCCGACAATGGTCAGGGAAAAGGAAATGATCCACAGAATAAAAGCACCGTTGACCTCATAACCGGCAAAGTTATTGCTCAGTACATTCATCGAGGCAACGGTAGATGACAGCACAAAGGCGCTGCCAAGTAAAATCGGCCCCAGCGAAATAATGGTCCAGTAGCGCATAAAGCCCATAATCCCGCCTCGGGTTTCTTTTACCCGCCAAATCCGGTTAAAGGCAGTTTCGATACTGGTCAGCATCAGTACAGTGGTAATGAACAGGAACAGAATCCCGATAATGGTGAGATTGCTGGATTTATCGGTAAAGGCATTCAGGGCCTTATCAAAGGCGATGGTGGTTTTGGGCAGAAAGTTGCTGTAAATCAGCTGCTGTAACTGCTGACGCGCCGGTTCTAAAGCTTTAATCGAGGAGATGATGACCAGAAAAACCGTCAGCATTGGCACCACCGCAAACAGTGTGGTATAGGTGAGCGAGCCGGCCTGTTCACGACAGCGGTCTGCTTCAAAACGGCGTAATACAAACAGCACGAATTGAAACCACTGGTGGTCATAAAAGGGCAGCTTTTTTAAATACTCAACAATCATGCGGCTAAAGTCTCGATTTTTTTAGTGATCTTTCTGTGTTTTCCTGTGCCAGCTTAACCAAAAATACAGCAAAATACCGTATAGTTTTCTTTTTTACTCTACAGATAACATTATGCAACTCTATGTTTTAGTTCTGTATTACAGCAAATATGGCAGCACCCGTGAAATGGCCCATCTGATTGCCAACGGGGTAGAAGCAGCAGGCGTAGCGGTAAAAATACGTACAGTACCGAATATTGCCCCGGTGGTCAAAACTGCCGAGCCGAGTATTCCGGCCGAAGGCGATATTTACTGTAGCCTAGATGACCTGGCCAACTGCGCTGGTCTTGCGCTTGGTTCGCCGACCCGTTTTGGCAATATGGCCTCGGAAATGAAATTCTTCTGGGATCAGACCACCAGTCTGTGGCTGAGCGGCGCCCTGCATGATAAACCGGCCTGTGTATTTACTTCATCGGGTTCACAGCACGGTGGCCAGGAAAGTACCTTGCTGACCATGCTACCGCCGTTATTCCATCATGGCATGATGATTATGGGACTCAGCAATGCTCATCCGGCTTTATCCAATACCAAAACCGGCGGTACACCGTATGGTGCATCGCATGTCAGCGGCCCGCGTCATGACCAGAGCTTAAGTCAGGATGAAAAGAAACTTTGTGAAGCGCAAGGATTACGTTTAGCAGACGTGGTGAAAAAACTGCACAGCGCTTAAAAAATAGCTTTAAAAAAAATAGCAGCAGCAAGGCCAAAATAGCGCTCAGATCCGTTAATGGCTTTCTGCTGTTGATGCTGGTTTTTTGATTGTTAATTTAAATGAATTTCATGTGAAAATGACTGCTTCTGGTGATTTTCGACCACCCCAATTCGGCGTCTATCTAATAGTCTTTCTATACACAGCCTATGCTGTGACGGTTCTCTCCCTATTCATGATCGGTTGGGTGCTTTCCTGTGGAGGAAAAGAGCACCTTGCCGTCATGCACACTGAGAAAAATCCAAACTACTGAGGAATACGAGATGAAAATGTGGTTCGTTATGGGATTCAGTGTGCTGAGTCTAAGTCTGGTGCTGTCCAATGCAGTAGCAAGCGTGGTGCATCATCCGGATTATCCTGAAGAAAAAGCACAAACCAAAGCCAAAGATCAGGCCAGCTCAAAAGAGCCAGCGGCGACTGAACAAGGCGCCCCGACACAGAAGTAATGTATGCGGTGCTCCGTTGGTGAGCTCGCACCCTCCATCGACCTCACCTCAAAGGTGTTAGAGTTTTTCTTTAAAGCGGTGTTTGCAGTTGAGGCACTGAAAATCCAGGAAGATATTCTGGTCCACAATGACCCCGGCTTTTTTACCAAAGCGATGACCCAGAAAACCGCCGGTAATGCCGACACTAATTGCACCCACAAAGGTACCAATGGTACCGCCCATAATCACCCCCAACGGTCCGGCCACGGTGCCTATGGCAGCGCCTAAAGAGGCACCGGAGGCGGCCCCGCCGACAGTTCCGGCTGCTGTTCCGGCCGACCCGAGCAATACTCCGCCAATTTTTTGTAAGTTTTGTTCATGGTTGCGCTTTTCAACCTGATTTGAGCCACATTTCGGACAGACGATACTGTGTTCCATCAACGGATTGTCTTGTGTCATGAGTGTAGAGTGCCTTCTAAAAATGCTGGGTCAATCCAAAGAGCCAATAGCTTAGGACAAAAGGCGTTAGCTGACCTTGGTCAAAACGCTCAGAATTTGCCGTTAGGCTTATGCTAAGCCATTCGGTCTGGAGCGTGGTAGAGAATTTTGTAAATCACATCGCCATAAAAAAAAGAGCACCTGAGTGCTCTTTTAGATATAAATTGCAGACAAAGTCTTAGTCGCGAACAAATTCAACCGTACCATTGGCCAGTGACTTCACACGCGCCAGAGATTCAACCCGGTAGCCTTTTTCCAGGAGCAGGTCACGACCTGGCTGGAAGGATTTTTCAATCACAATACCAATACCGACCACTTCCGCTTGGGCCTGATGAATCAGATCAGCCAGACCTAAAGCCGCCTGACCATTGGCCAGGAAGTCATCAATCACCAGCACTTTGTCGCTTGAGCTGATGTGCTTGTTCGAAATTGCGATGGTGCTTTCAACCTGTTTGGTGAATGAGAACACTTTAGAGCGATACAGGTCATCTTTTAGGGTTAAAGACTGATATTTACGTGCAAAAATCACGGGAACACCCAGCTCTAAACCTGCCATGACTGCCGGTGCAATACCTGATGCTTCAATGGTAATAATTTTGGTGATGCCGGCATCTTTAAACAAACGCGCAAATTCTTGACCAATTTGCTGCATCATGACCGGATCAATTTGATGGTTTAGGAAAGAATCGACTTTCAGAACTTCTTCAGACAGAACGATACCTTCAGCTAAGATTTTCTGTTCTAGTGCGTGCACGGGAGAATCCTCAACAGCAGGTGCTTTTTAAAGCAAAAGCGTATTTTAAAAAGCACCTGAAAAAATGCAAGCAAAAATCGAGAAAATGATTAACTTGTTGGGCCTTTATAGCCGGTTAACAGCAGGCCATACGAGTTCTTCTTGTCCAGATGGGTCACTTTCACCGGTAAGTAGTCCAGTTTTGGTGCCAACCAGAAAATGGTTTCACGGCCCGGCTTGTCGTGCTTAATCGCCACTTTAATGGTGTCAAAGGTACCATAATTGGTTTTTACGCTTTCACTGCCTTGGCGTACAAATTTACGTGCTTCGACTTCCTTGGCATCGGCCAGGTAATAGGTCGATTTGAGCGAGCCATTTTTTAAGTCTTCACGAATCTGCAATTCGGCATTTAGCTCATCGAGTACACCGGCTTTCCAGGCAAATGAATGCGATTCTTTGTCTTTTTTGGTATTAATCTTTTTCGCAGCCGGATTAAAGTGAATACTCATGGTGTTGTTATGAATCAGGATTTTGCTGCTGCGGCTAAAGCTGGAAGAACCAATTTTGCCATTTTCAAAGGTGAAGCGGCTGGTTTCCGTGGCCGAAGCAATCCCGCCGGCTTTGGCGGCAAAAACATAGTTCCACTGATTGCCGGATTTGCTTAGGGTCCGGGTGGCAGAGCCAAGGTTTTTGCCGTTATAGCTGAACTGATAACTGGCCTGGAATGGACTCATGGCAAAAGTCTGGCTTGAGAACCCTGCAAATAACAGTGCAGTCGAAACTCCCGCTGCCATGCCCATCGTTTTCAATACGTGTTTAGCCATAAGTAAATTGTTTCCTATTGCTGTAAATAAGCGCACATTGTGCTTTGTTCTATTATGCGTTTGAATGATGAAGAGAAAATTTGCAAATATGCACTTTATGTAACGCTTGTGTAGCAATCCTGATCGGCATCTGCAATCTCTCTGTTTGAGCTTTTAGCTCTTTTTCTGTTTGATGGGCGTCACTTCTGTGGCCGTTTGTGCTTCTTCGGCTTCTTCACGATCGCGATCTTCAGCAATTTTTCGAAATAGGGTGGTTAGGTTGACATTGCCCATGACCACCAGTTCGGCTTCACGCAACACCGCATGATTGACATGCACTTTGCCCAGAGTGTCAATGATCGAGCGGTTCTTGCCCAGCCAGCGGTTCAGGTCTAAATGTAATAGATCATCTTTAACTTTAATCACATTCAGTTTTTGCAGAATCATGCCCAGTGGATCTTTGTTCAGCACTTTCTGATAGAAGAACAGCGCAAACCGCACACCCAGCTTATGCAGGATGCTTGGATATTTGGCTTCAATCACCTGGGTATCACTAATCTGTTCAAATACAATCAGCTGGACATTTTTATTCAGTTCCATCTGCACCAGTTTCAAATCTACCGACAAAGTAATATACAGCCCGTTGTAGTCCAGGGTCGCATACAGACGCAGCCAGTCGTCATGTAAATCGGCATGTAAGTCTTTCAGCATTTTGACATTGTCGGTGACAAAGCGCTGAAAGGTCGCATTCAGAAAAACCTGAGACATTGGAAATTCGCGCTCATCTTCAATAAATCCTTCAGCCTTCTGATACATCTGACGTAAACGTTTTGAAATGAGAGAGATAAGAGGGGACATACAGGGCATTCCAATGGGTTAATCTTTATTAACTTTGCAGAGATCTTGTCGAATTGTATTAAAAATACGCCAATTGAAGCTTGCAGTTTAGCAAAATAAACTGCACCATTTTCAAGATTTTATTTATCGTGACACGACATGTTGACGGGTGTCTCGCTTTTTTTCAAAAGTAAAAACCAGTCTTATTTTATCTCGTTTTATACGATTTGGGGAATCCGCGATTTTGTCGGATTAATGTGATGTTAAAGAAATTTCATTTTGCACCTTTGACGCAACAGTGGTGGAAAGATCCACTATTTGGCACCGTACTGACGCTGGCGGCACTTTCGCATCTGGCTGTGTTAACGGTGCAATTTGTCATGCCACAGCAAAGCGATGCCGCGGTCAAGGAAATTGCGGTCAGCTTAAGGCCAAGTGCCACCGAAATTAAGGACGCCGACTTTTTAGCACAGGCCGATCAGCAAGGTTCTGGCACCTTCCGGGAAGCGCACCGCATGTCCAGCGATATGCCCGCACCAATGATTGAACAGAGTGCCGGTGATCAGCAGCTGGAAAGTCTGGAGCGTTTGCAGCAGCAGCGTGAACTGAGCTTTGAAGAAAAAGTGCTAATGACTACCTTAAGCTGGCAAAAGCAGGCGGCGGAAAACCAGCGTAAAAAAGCGCTAGAAGAATTGAACAGCCAGTTTCAGGCCAAAGCGGCGATGGTGGCCAGTCTAGAAGCGCAGTATTTACAGCGTCAGCAAAATTTTAGCCGTCAGCAGAAAATTAAAACCGTAGATGGAATTCAGGCCAAGCAGGATGTCGCGGCCGGTTATCTGGAAAAATTCCGTCAGAAAGTCGAATTTTATGGTAATCGTTATTATCCGGAAGCGGCCAAGCAGCAACAGCTGGCCGGTGAAGTACGTTTAATGGTGATTTTAAATGCCAACGGCGGGATTCGCGCGATTCGTTTAATTGAAAGCTCGGGACATGCCATGCTGGATGAAGCTGCTAAAGCCTCAGTACGAAAAGCTGCTCCTTTTGGTGCCTTTGATGCCAAGATGAAAGATATTTCCGAGCTACGCATTATCCGGACCTGGCGTTTTGACCCGGCTGAGGCGGAGTTTGAGGTGCGCTAGCGTTTGTAGTGACGTAATACTTCACAAACTTCAACACTGAAATTTTCATACCAAGTGTTATGTCCGAGTTGTTGTGCGACTTGGTGTTCCGCATCTAAATGCCAAGCGTGTATATCTGAAAGATCATGCCAATAGGATAGGGCGATTTCAGATAAACCTTCTGTTAATGCTTCAAAATGAATGCAGCGGAATTGGCTTAAGGCTTTCTGACGTAACTGCTGTGCTGTGGCAAAATACAGAGGATCAAGTGTTTTAATTTTCGCTTTAAAAATAACAACGTATTTCATGATTGTGGCTTATCTATTTTTATTCATCTCATCATAAAATAAACCCTATAAAAAAAGCGAGCCTAAGCCCGCTTCTTCATTTTTTACTTTAATCGCGTTCTAAATACGGGTTTTCAAAACCGAGCTTATCCAGAATTTCAATTTCAATGCCTTCCATTTCTTCAGCATCTTCATCTGAAGTTTCATGGTCATAACCCATCAAATGCAAGGTGCCATGCACTAGCATATGGGTGAAATGGGTTAGCGGTGCTTTGCCTTGCTCATTCGCTTCGCGTAGCACCACCGGAATACAGATCACTAAATCCCCAATGGGGAAGGCATCAAGAAATTCGGCCATTTCATCGGGCAGTTCACTTGGGAAAGACAGCACGTTGGTCGGTTTGTCTTTCTGGCGATATTCCAGATTCAGTTTATGGCTTTCTTCATTGTCGACACAGGCGATCCCGATTTCACAGTCACTTTGGGTGCCAATATGTCGCAAGGTGGTTTCTACAACTTTTTTGATATAGCTACGTTTCAAGACCAGTTCAGGGGCTTGAACATCCTGTTGTAGAGAAAGACTCAGTTTCAAAATATATCCTTAGATCAGTTTAGTCCTGCGCATCGGCCTTGGCATCGTTTTCTGCAATCAGCGCTTCCTGACGGGCTTTGCGTTCGGCACGGGCTTCTGCACTCAGACGTTGTTGCTCACTGTCCCAGCCTTCGTAGGCTTCAACAATTTTTTGCACCAGTTGATGACGCACCACATCACGTGAATGGAAACGGGTAATATGAATTTCCTTGACGTGCTCCAGCACGCGCAGGGCATGCGCCAGACCAGACTGCTGACCACGCGGTAAATCGACCTGAGTCACGTCACCGGTAATTACGGCACGTGAGCCAAAGCCCAAACGGGTCAGGAACATTTTCATCTGTTCTGGTGTGGTGTTCTGCGCTTCATCCAGAATCACAAAAGAATGGTTCAGGGTACGACCACGCATATAGGCCAGTGGCGCGACTTCAATCACCTGACGTTCAATCAGCTTGGCGACTTTTTCAAAGCCGAGCATTTCATATAACGCGTCATACAGCGGGCGCAAATACGGGTCAATTTTCTGGGTTAAATCACCCGGCAGGAAACCGAGTTTTTCACCGGCTTCAACCGCAGGGCGGACCAGTAAAATCCGCTGGATTTCATTACGCTCCAGCATATCGACGGCTGCAGCTACCGCCAGGTAGGTTTTACCGGTTCCTGCTGGGCCAATCCCGAACGAAATATCGCTTTGTAAAATACGCTGCACATAACGTTTCTGGTTGGCACCGCGCGGGTTAATCCGGCCTTTGCGGGTCTGTAACCAGACCGCATCTAAACCGGTATGTTCCTGCTCTTCATCAATCTGCAATTCACGGTCAGTCTGGCTGCCCTGAATCATCATGTGTAAGGTGTCGGCACTAATCTGGCTGGAATTTTCCGATTCTTCATATAAACGCTGAAGCAAGAGCTCGGCTCTCTCAACTGCATCTATTTCACCATCAATAAAAAAGGCATCACCTCGATGAGAAATTTGCACATCTAGACGCTGTCCAATCTGTTTCAAGTGGCCGTTATAAGCACCGAGCATGCTTTTGAGACGTTCCATTGAAATGCCAGGAAAATTTACTGTACGTCGAATTGCTGCAGTCAAGAGAATTCCTTATTCAGAAGTAGTCGTATTGTTCCCTTACATTACGCCACGTCTGGTTCAAGATTCAAGAGTTCACCATAAACTAAATTTAAAGTTTTAATCTCGGTAATCTCAATCTCCGCAAAGCGTCCGACCCAAGCCGGATCACCAATAAATGTTACCAAACGTGTATTGTCCGCCGTGCCGACCAGTACATTCGGATCTTTGTTCGACACGCTCTCAATTAACACACGTTGCACGGTGCCGAGCATGGCATCAGTTTTGTCAATACTGGACTGTTTAATCCATTGCTGCACTTTGGCCAGACGTTCTTTTTTGACATCTTCCGGGGTGTTGTCCGGCAGTTCAGACGCCGGCGTGCCCGGACGTTTTGAATAGACAAAGCTGTACGAATGGTCGAAGTCCATATCTTGAATAAACTGATAGGTTTCTTCAAAGTTCTCGTCGGTTTCGCCCGGGAAGCCAATAATAAAGTCGGAAGACAAATGCATGTCCGGACGCACTTTACGTAACTTGGCAATTTTTTCGATGTAAACATCAATGGTGTGGTTACGTTTCATGGCCTGTAATACATCATTGGAACCACTTTGTACTGGCAAGTGCAAATGCGACACCATTTGTGGCAAGTCGCGGTAGCATTGAATCAGGTCATCATTAAATTCTAGCGGATGCGAAGTGGTATAACGTAAACGGCCAATCCCCGGAATTTCGGCGACCAAACGCAACAGGTCAGCAAAGGTACAGATGTTGCCGTCAAAAGTTTCACCGCGGTAACCATTCACGTTCTGACCGAGCAGTGAAATCTCACGCACACCTTTTTCTGCTAAACCGGCAATTTCCGCCAGTACGTCATCGAGTGGACGTGAAACTTCTTCACCACGGGTATAGGGCACCACGCAGAAAGAACAGTATTTGGAACAGCCTTCCATAATCGACACAAAGGCTTTAAAACCTTCGACGCGCGGTTCTGGCAGGAAGTCGAATTTTTCAATGTCCGGGAAGGAAATATCCACCAGCTTGATTTTTTCTTTTTTCGGTTTTTCAACCTGATCATTATGCTGATCCAGCATTTGTGGCAAACGGTGCAAGGTTTGTGGGCCAAACACCATGTCGACATACGGCGCACGTTTTTGAATATTGTCACCTTCCTGAGAAGCAACACAGCCACCCACGCCAATCACCAGATCCGGATTTTTTTCTTTCAGTTTGCGCCAGCGGCCCAGTTCCGAGAACACTTTTTCCTGTGCCTTTTCGCGGATGGAACAGGTGTTCATCAGCAGGATATCGGCATCGGCCGGATTGCTGGTCAGCACATAGCCGTGAGAATCGCCTAAAAGGTCTGCCATACGATGACTGTCATACTCATTCATCTGACACCCTTGCGTTTCGATGTACAGCTTTTTCACTGAACCGTCGGCTGGGGTGTGCTGTGGCTGGGTAACAGTGTTTTCTGAGGCAGCTTTGGCACCATTTGGAATGAAGGTTTGAACCGTCATGTAGGCTCCTGAAGGATAAAATCGAGATCGTCCGTTCTGAAATGTTTGAACGGCAGAGGTGATAGAAAAACGCGTATTTTAACAGGAACTGGGTATAAACTTATAGCCCTAAATGAGGGAAGCAGAAGATTGATTTATCAATTAAAATTGTTCGAAAATTAATATTGTTTAATCATGAGGTTACATAACACAACAATTGAGGTGTTTGAGAATAATGAAACTGTTTTAGTATATTGCGGTAAGAGAGGAGAGGCGAAGTAATGACTGAAAATAGGCACATGCGCACATGGACTGAAAAGAAAAGAATTTTTTGCAAAAAGCTTATGTTAGGTTTGGCATCACTGAGCATTTTCCCAACCTTGTACGCAGCCGAAGAGCAGTTTAATGATGCGCTGCGGGCAGCCAATGCCAGTAACCTCTCTTTATTGCAGCAATATCAAAGTGCCATGCAAAATGATGTGCTCGGCTATTATCCGGAATACTGGATTTTAAATACCAATCTGGCCACTCAGTCACCCGCCTCGATTGTGCAGTTTGCCCAGCGTTATCCACAGTCGGCCATGGCCGAAAAACTGGCCGCTGACTATGTCGAAGAAAAAGTCAAACAGGCCGATTTTAGCAATGCTGTATCAGTGCTGCCCTATGTGACCAATGCCGACCGTGCCGAAAGCTGTGCCGTGGCGCAGGTGCGTGCCCAGTCGGGTGATCCGCTGGTTTTTGCCGAATTTAAAGATGTCTGGCTAACCACCAATTCGCAGCCGGAATCCTGTACCGGTCTGGGCCGGATGATGTTATCCAGCCCACTGATGACCCAGGAAGATAAACAGCAGCGTTTGTGGGTGCAGCTGCGTGCCGGCCAATCCGGACAGGCGCTTGCCACTGCACAGGGACTAGGTTTAAACCTGAGTCTGTCGCAGCTTAACAGCATTCAGGCCAACCCGCTTAACTATTTATGGTCTGCACCAAAAGCTAGTGCTGAAGATCAGGCTTATCTGATTTATGCCTTGGGCCGCCTGGCCGATACCGACCTGAACTCGGCTCTATCTGCGGTGAAACGTGCTGCAGAAGGTACCCCGCAGTCGGTGCAGCGCGCCTTGTATCGTGCTGTGGGCTATATTGGCGGCACCACCGTCATGAAGAACAATTTTAACCGTGAAGTACTGAATGCGCTGGATGCCAGCTATGGACTGCCATTTAGCCCGGAAGAAGCGGAAATTTATGCCCGTCAGGCGATTCGTTTTGGTGCTTGGGAAAGTGTAATTCGCGCGATTGATGCCATGAGCGTGTCGCAAAAGCAGGAAGACCGCTGGCAGTACTGGCTGGCGCGTGCCTCTGAGCAGCGTGGCGATGCCACTTCAAAACGCAGTGCTGACGCGATTTATAAACGTTTGGCTCAGGGTGATGATTACCACAATTTGCTGGCCAAAGATCAGCTCGGATACAGCTATTCTTCGATTCCTGTGAGCCGTGAGCCAAGTTCGCAGGATATGCAGCGTTTAAATCAGGATATTCACTTTAGACGCGCCTTTGCCTTGCGCCAGATTAATGCACCGGCCAGTTATATTAACCGTGAATGGAACTGGGCTGTGCGTCAGGCCTATTTAAAACATGATGATGGTCTGTTATTGGCTGCAGCCAAACGCGCCACCGATATGGGCTGGTATGACAGGGCCATTTATGCGGCAGACCGCACCACCAAGCAGCATAACTATCAGTACCGTTATGCTATGCCGCACAAGAATTATGTGGTCAGCCACAGCCAGAACGCCGGAATTGATCCGGCTTGGGCCTATGGCCTGATGCGTCAGGAAAGCCGTTTTGTGACTACGGCGCGTTCGCATGTCGGGGCGGGTGGTTTAATGCAGATTATGCCGGATACCGCGCGTTTAATTGCCCGCCAAATGGGGGAAACCTATAATCCGGCGGCACTCACCGATATGAATACCAATATTCGTTATGGCACGTTTTATCTGTCGACCATCCAGGGTCAGCTTAGCAATAACTCGGTTTTAGCAACTGCGGGCTATAATGCCGGGCCAAACCGTGCCCGTCGCTGGCAGCCTGAATTTCAAAACATGGCAGCGGATCAATATACCGAATCCATTCCGTTGCTGGAAACACGCGATTACGTTAAACACGTCATGACCAATGCCACGCACTATGGATTATTGCTGGGTCAGGGCGCGCAATCAATCAGTAAACGTATGCAGCAGATTCCAATGCGCAATACGCAGTAAACAAGATGGGGTGTCTCCTGCATGGATGCAGGAGGATGGGACTCAAAACGACACGAGAAGGTGCTAAGTTTGAGAATGAAGAAATTGACAGCCGGGGGGCAGCCAGCGGGAATCCTCATCCTGATTTCGGGTGGGGCGGGGGTATTGCTCAGTAGTGCTGCATGTGCTGCCACGGTGCAGGGCTATGTCATGGATGTACAAATGACACCCGCCGTGTGCATGTTTGACAGCAACCGCGCCAAGCAGCGGAAATGCCTGCAAGGCTACTCGCTGAATATTACCGGGCTGTATCCGGAAACCTCCCGTCGTGACTGCGAAACCAGCTCTTCAGCCAAACTGTCTCCCATTCAGGCCAAAGTGGTGGCACGGGTCATGCCCGATGAACATGCCCGGGTGCAATTGTGGCAGGGTATTGGTGGCTGCGTACCGATGAATGCCAGCCAGTATTTCCGTACCATCATTAACTATGCCGACCGGCTGAAAGTCCCGGCGGTGCTGACCGGTCAGGAAACTACCGTGGTGCAGCAGAATGAACTGAACCGGCTGTTTATTCGCCTGAATCCGGGCATGCATTCCAAGAGCATTCACTTTCAGTGCACTTCGCATCAGGCCAAAAGTTATTTAACTGAATTGAAAATCTGCTATAGCCCGAATGGGCGCTATAAACAGTGCAGCAGTAGCGTGGAAACCCAGTGTCCATCGGCCTTTATTATTAAAGGTTCATACTAAAACCCGACGTTTTTCGGCATTTTATTTATATTTCCTATCAGACTTTTGTTGAAATCCATAGCCTTTTACATGCATCTGACAAAGGATTGGAGTACAATCTTTGCCGTTTATGATTATTAAGATTAGATAGAACAGCTATTTAATCGCATTAACTATCCTCTCAACTGGAGATAATTACATGAAGCAACCTGTTCGCGTTGCCGTTACTGGCGCTGCTGGTCAAATTGGTTACAGCCTATTATTCCGTATCGCTAGCGGTGAAATGTTGGGTAAAGACCAACCAGTTATTCTTCAATTATTAGAAATTCCTGTTGAGAAAGCTCAACAAGCGCTGAAAGGCGTAATGATGGAACTTGACGACTGTGCTTTCCCATTATTGGCTGGCATGATCGGTACTGATGATCCTAAAGTTGCATTCAAAGATGCTGACTATGCACTTTTAGTTGGTTCACGTCCACGTGGTCCAGGTATGGAACGTGCTGACCTTCTTAAAGTCAACGGTGAAATCTTCATCGGTCAAGGTCAAGCGCTGAACGAAGTTGCGAGCCGTGACGTTAAAGTTCTTGTTGTAGGTAACCCTGCGAACACGAATGCTTACATCGCAATGAAATCTGCTCCAGATCTTCCAGCGAAGAACTTCACAGCAATGTTACGTCTTGACCACAACCGTGCGTTGACTCAACTTGCTCAAAAAGCTGGTGTTGCAGTTTCTGACATCAAAAACATGACAGTTTGGGGTAACCACTCTCCAACAATGTATGCTGACTACCGTTTTGCGAACGTAAACGGCGAAAGCTTGAAAGACAAAATCAACGATGCTGAATGGAACAAAGACGTATTCCTTCCAACTGTTGGTAAACGTGGTGCTGCAATCATCGAAGCGCGTGGTCTGTCTTCTGCTGCTTCTGCTGCAAACGCTGCAATCGACCATATGCGTGACTGGGCGCTTGGCACAAACGGCGAATGGGTAACTATGGGTATTCCTTCTGACGGTTCTTACGGTATCCCTGAAGGCGTAATGTTCGGTTTCCCTGTAACTTGCGAAAATGGCGAATACAAGATCGTTCAAGGTCTTGAAATCGACGAATTCAGCCGTGAGCGTATCAACTTCACGCTAAACGAGCTTGAAGAAGAACGTGCAGCAATTGCTGACATGGTGAAATAATTTAGTGTTGAACTAAGTTAGAAAAAGCACTCCATTTGGGG